>JAQVDU010000138.1 GCA_028698175.1 bacterium
GCTTCATATGAAGCTTATCCATAATGAAGGCCTCTACTTCAAGGCGAATGAAAATAAAAAGGAGGGGTTCTTCCCTCCTTATCTTAACGGATTGAACCTTTTGAATTTCAGACTGCCGCCCCAAAGGCTATAGACATCATCTTGTTTTTTTCATTGTCAGACCGCGAAATCAAAACTATCGGCGCTTTTGCCCCCACTATTATTCCTGCGAATTGGCACTCTGTCCAGTAAATGATCGTCTTAGCCATTATGTTTCCGCAGGCAAGATCGGGTACCACAAGTATGTCTGCGTCTCCCGCGACTTCACTCTTCAATTTTTTATGCTCTGCGGATTCTTTTGAAATGGCAACATCAAACGCAAGCGGTCCGTCAATAACGCAGTCCGATATCTGCTTTCTATTACCCATTGATGAGAGAATCGCCGCGTCCGTTGTTTCCGGCATATCAGAGTTGACCTTTTCTATAGCGCACAGTATTGCTACTTTTGGGCAATCGACTCCGAGTGTGCGCATCACTTTAACTGAATTCTTGATAATGTCAATTTTCATCGGGATATCAGGTTTGATTATAAATCCGCTGTCCGTGAGGATAAACGGCTTATGATACTTATTTACCTGAAATATTGACACGTGGGAAAGGGAGCTTCCCGTTCTTAGCCCCCACTCTTTGTTGAGAACCGCTTTTCCCAAGACGGAAGTATCTACAAATCCCTTCATCAAAAAATGAGCTTTATTCTCAGATACAAGGCGCACAGCCTTTTCGCAGGCGGAAGGTTTGTCTTTTTCATCTATTATCTCATACTTTGAAATATCTATCTCTTCCTTTTTTGATATCTCCTCTATCCTTTTTTTGTCTCCCACGAAAACCGGTTCGCAAAGATTATCCTTATGCGCATTCACGCACGCCTTCAAAACCGTCTCATCATCAGCGCAGGCAACAGCCAATACTTTTTTGTTTGAACGCGCCCTGGTTACTATATCATTGAATTCCATTACATTACCTCCTTCAGCGTCTTTATGAATTTTTTATTGTCTGACTCTGTGCCGGTCGTCACTCTCAGAAATGACTTTAATCCGTAATTTGCTATAGGCCTCACGATTATTCCCCTGCTTTCAAGCTTCTTGAATATCACTGATGCGTCGGTAAGCGTGTCAAAAGAAACAAAATTTGTAAAAGAAGGAACAACAAAAAATCCCATTTTATTGAGAGATGCGGTAAGATAGTTTATACCCTGATCATTGAGTTTTTTGCTTTCAGACAAATGCTTGGAGTCGTCTATCGCGGCAAGCGCGGCTTTTTGAGCGAGAAGATTTACGTTGAACGGCAGGCGCACCTTGTTGAGAACCTCCATTATTTCGTCATTTGCGATTCCATAGCCTATTCTCAGCCCTGCGAGTCCGTAGATTTTCGAAAATGTCCTGAGAATAACGATATTTTTATGCTTTCTCAGGAGTTTTCCGGAATCTATTCTGTCATTTTTGCTCATATATTCATTGTAAGCTTCATCAAGTATGACGATTCTCTCCTTATTTATTCTTTTCATGAGATATTCGACTTTTTCCTGATTTACCATGGAGCCCATAGGATTGTTAGGATTGTCGAAGTACACTATTCTTGCGTCGGCTTCCTCTGATTTACGAATCATTTCATCCACGTCAAATGTGAAATTGTTGGTGGGAACGCTTATAACGTTGCAACCGTTCATAAGTCCGGATATGGAAAACATTATGAAAGAGGGGTCGCACCTTAAAAGGTTATCATGCTTTCTGGTAAAGGAAAATACGATATTGTTGATAAGCTCTACGGAGCCGTTTCCCACAATAACGTGTTTTTCTTCGACTCCTATCTTTTCGCTGATTTTTTTCTTGAGATAGTAGTTTGTGTCATCTGGGTAGAGGTTGAGCGAGCCAATGCTTGAAAGTATCGCTTTTTTTGCCTTTGGCGATATACCGAGCGGATTCTCGTTTGATGCAAGCTTGATTATTCTTCCTTTGAGGCCAAGTTCTCTCTTCACCTCCTCTATGGGTTTGCCGGGTATGTAGTTCTTGATGCTCTTCAGCTCATCTTTGAAGTGTATCATTTGTTTCTCCATTGGAATTTATTGTTTATCGCCTGAGCGATATTCATTACGTGGTCTCCGCACCTTTCATACGATGAGAGTATGTCCGTGAACAATGCGGCTGACTCGTTCTTGCATGTATTTTTGGTGAGGCGAAGCATGTGGTCTTTGTTGAATTCTCTTTCATATTCGTTAAGATTGTCTTCCATGACGAAGATATCCCTGATTCTCTCTTCAGACATATCCTCGATTGCCGCATTTGCCTCCTCCATCATCCTCATAAGAGTCGAATTCATTTTTCGCACGTCGTCGAAAGCGCTCTTTGAAAAATCTATTTTGCTTTCTCTTAGCATCTGAGCGAATTCGAGTATGTTTGTGGAATGGTCTCCGATTCTCTCAATGTCGTTTATCGAATGTATATATACGGGGATCTGTGAAAATTCCTCATCAGTCAAGTGCTCCTTCGATATCGAGATAAGATATGAGGTGATTTCATTCTGCAGCAAATCAGTCTTCATCTCCATTCTTTTTACTTTATCTATGTTTTCAACTTTATTTTCCGTTAAAACCTCTGTTGCCATATTTATGGAGTCCTTGGCAGTGTCAAGCATGTGCTGCATCTCCCTTCTGACCTGAAACAGGGCTATATGAGGGTTTACCAGCAGGTTTTTGTCAAGGAACTTTGTAGTTGAAGTTCTCTTTTCGGTGGTCTTTGCATCCGGAATTATTTTCTCAGCAATAAATTTCAACACTCCGGCGAAAGGTATGAATACCAATGCATTGAAAACATTGAATACCGTATGCGAGTTGGCAATGTACCTGCCTATATTCTCACCCGCAAGGTTTAGTCCTGGTGTTATAAGTTCAATAAGCTTCAGATAAGCAGGAACTCCCCCTATTTTAAAAAGGTAGAATCCTGCCATCATATAAGAGACTCCTATCACATTGAAAAGCGTGTGTATAATCGCAGCCCTCTTTCCGTTTCTGTTGGAGGAAAGCGCAGCGAAAAGGGCCGTTATGGTAGTTCCTATGTTCTCTCCGAGAACTAAAGGGACTGCCGCGTAGATGTCAATGAGCCCCTGGGAAGCAAGAACCATAGTGAGTCCCACTGTTGCGCTTGACGACTGCACAACCATCGTTATCACCATCCCTGCGAACATAGCGATAATAGGCGATTTACTGAA
>JAQVDU010000049.1 GCA_028698175.1 bacterium
TATGCAAGCATAGGAGAATATTATTACACATCTGAGCCTATAGGAGGAAAGCATAAGATTTATGACTGGGGAGGCGGTGAGATATGGCGAATAACAGCGAGTACAGGTGCAAAAGAGTTGTTGATTAGGAGCAAGGATTCGCATTATGTATATTCAATAGAAGGTGTTCACATGGATGCAGTAAATGGGCATATATATATAAACGATGCATTTAATACATACAGGATAGTAGAACCATACGACGAATGGGAACAGATAATTGATTCAGTCGTCTATCCTATAGTTTCAGAGGACGAGAAATATATAGTTGCAATGAGACACGGAGGAGATGCGATTAAGTATGATATGACAAATAAGACGATAGAGGTATTATTAACAGATGCCGGACCGGTATCTGATTATGATTATGAGCGTAATTATCTATTAATCAACAGTAATAAGTTTGTGGACTTGAATACAGGGGAGGAGACTATTATAGCTGAGATAACAGATACAATAGGCAAATATATAGTTTCAGATGTAAGCTTTAAGAATGGAAAGATAATTAATGATTACATAAGCACAGAAGTATTGTTGATGGATACTTCAAATTATGATAATGAAAAAACAAGAAAAATCAGAATTAATATTGTAAACAGAGAATATGAAGTGATAGAGAATGTAATAGGAATACTAAGTTCCGACGGACTTAAGTACGCCTCAGGCTATCCACATTCAGTACTGATAACAGATACACTTGGTGAATGGATAAATAATGTAGAATTTGAAGGAGATGAATTATAAATCTGGAGGAGAGATGAAGAAGATATCATTATTGCTTTTAACTGTTTTATCTTTGATTATATCAGCTGAGCCATATCGTCCTTACCCTGTAATTACGGTTCACGGCTATAATGCAGATAATTACAGCTAATGCAGCTAATAGAGACGTTGCATTGCAACGTCTCTACAACTATGCAACGCTTCTACTAACCCAATGCGACGTCTAAAAGCATCATGACTGCAAAGCCGGCGATTGTGGCAAGGGTCGCTATATCAGTATTTCCGTTGTTCTGGCTCTCAGGTATAACCTCTTCAACTACAACGTAAATCATTGCTCCCGCGGCAAATGAGAGTGCGAACGGGAGTATGGGAAGGAAGAAGTAAACAAGAGACGCTCCTATCACCGCAAAGATAGGTTCAACTATTGCCGAGAGCTGCCCCAGATTGAATGCTTTCTTTTTGCTTATACCGGAGCTTCTAAGGGGCAGGGCGACCGCAACTCCCTCTGGAAAATTCTGTATGCCGATGCCGAGTGCGAGGGCGACGGCGTCATTGAAACCCTGCATAGAAGCATTTGATGCAAGGGAACCGAATGCCACGCCCACAGCAAGTCCTTCCGGAATATTATGAAGCGTTATTGAAAGAAAAAGAAGCCATTGCTTCTTGAGGGAGGTTTTAACGCCCTCGGATTCTGTGAATCCTATATGAAGATGGGGGGTGACTTTGTCGAGAATTCTGAGGAATGCGGCTCCCATGAGAAATCCGACGAGGGGAGGGAGCCACTTTATGTAACCTATTTTCTCGGAGAGTTCTATTGACGGAAGAAGCAATGACCATACGCTAGCCGCCATCATAACACCTGCCGCGAAACCCAGCATTATATCAGTTATTCTTTGGTTGAAATTCTTGAGAATGAATACTGAGGATGCTCCGAGAAGAGTCACTCCCCATGTAAACAATCCTGCAAACAAAGCGAGAAGAACCGGATTAAAAGAAAAGAGAAAATCAAACATATTTTTTCTCCTTAAGAATAGAAAAGACCTCATCCTCGAAGATTCTGTGCTCCTTCAAAGGATAAAGGTGGTCACCTTCGTGAACAACAACCTTTTGTGCGCATCCGCGCACCAGCTTTTCGGTCAGGTCTGCATAAGTAATCGTGTCGCTCTTTCCGAGATGAACTCTCGAAAATGACATGAAATCAATGTTTGTCATTCTCTTTTCAGATACGAACCTCTGAATTCTGAAATATTCTCTTATATTGCAATGCGTCATGTCAGACATCCAGTAGAAAGGATAGGGCTTTTTCCCGAGGCGGCAGTAATCCGGGTATCTCCATCTCTGGGGCAGAACAGACATCAGATTTCCAGCGACGTCGAAGAGGAAGGGATGGTCATACGTAAAAAGCCCCATTCCCTTTGTCTGCTTTCTCGCTTCAAGAAGCGGAGTGACGAGCATTATTTGGTCTATCCTCTCCTTCGCCCTTTCAAAGAGCAACTCCGCATAGACAGCTCCGAATGAGTGGGAAATTATTATAAACCTTTCAGAGCGCCTTTCCGTAAGAAGGTTTAAAATGAATTCGACATACTTCACAAAATCAGATTCAATCGTCTTTCCGTGGGAAGGATGGTCAGGAGCTATAAATGAAACATCTTTTTTTTCAAGCGCCAAAAACAATCTCTTGAACGCATATCCCGTGCCCCCCAGTCCGTGGAGCAGAACCAAACTCTCTCTGTTTTGCTTTGCTGACGCATGGTAGAATATATTATTCTTAAATTCTTTCAGAGTCATCTTAAAGATTGTTGCTGTTGAGTTGAATTCATTTAAGTTCTCTGTTCAAAAAGACGCTTATGATTGTCCTTATCAAAACGATTCCCGCGAGAATGCCAAGGTCCTTGAATGAGAAATCGACGATTGTGCGTATTATGTCGGCCGCTATCAGAAACTCAAGACCAAGAAGAAGGTATGTCCCGAAAGCATGTCTTAAAAGCTCTCTTTCATTCATCACGGAGCTTTTTTTTGCCATTCTTAAAATTTCAAGCTTTAGAAATCTGAAGAATGTCACTGTTGCGCCGAGCATTATTATTATGACTGCAAAAATGCCGATTGCTGATGATGCATAAAGGAGGATCTTGTTGAACATTGCTGCCTCACAGCCCCGCTCTTTCAATAAGAATAAGTGTCATGAGCAGTAGAAGCTCTGCGGGAAGTATCAAGTACCACTCGTTTACTCCGATAATCTCCGGAAAAGTGAACTTTGAAAAACTGTTTCTGTTCAAGAAATTTTCCATTCTGTGATAGAGAGAGGCAAAAATAAATGAACCAACTAGTATTCCCGGAACTCCACCCAAAATAGCATCAAGAGCTCCGCTTCCTGCGGCTCCGGCCACAGTGCCCGGACAGTAACCCAAAAGAGCGAAGCCCAAGCCGAAGACAAGTCCTCCGAATACGGATGAATTAAAAGAGCTTGTCTTCGGATGAAGGGTCGCAAGATTGAATTTTTTCAAAGCATAAACTCCCCACATGCCCACCATAACAGCAGTGAGCATAACCTTAAGGACAGTGAAGTCGTAAAGCAGAAGCTGTCCTATTATTACGTCATATTTGGTCACTCCGGATCTGTGAAGAATGAATCCGAAACCTATTCCGGTCAGAAGTCCCAGCAAAAGCTGAATCTTCTTGTTTGAGTGTATCTTTTTCACATTTTCCTCCGGTTAAAAAATAAGACCCGCAGTTACGATGCCCGCCGCAAAGAACATTATCACAGCAATCCAGCTTGAAACTGATAGCTGAAGAGTTCCGCTTATTCCGTGTCCTGAAGTGCATCCTCCGGCTAAGCGCGCTCCGAAACCCATTATCACTCCTCCTGCGAATGCGGCAATCACTCTTAAAAGAAGAGAATTGCCGAACCTCAAAGACCATATATCAGGGATTCTCACCCGGCTCTCTCCGGATAAAATAAAGGAGAGAAATGCTCCGATGAAGACTCCTATGACCAGCATCACCTCCCAGTCCACTTCGGCGGGAAATTTCATGAAAAACAGGTTCTTATTTATCTTGTCTTTCATAAAAAGCTTCGCCGCCATTCCGGAAACTCTTGCATATGCGGTTGAGCATCCTATAGGTTTGTCGGAAAAAAAGAACGATGCCATTGACAGCAGACCTATTATGGCTCCGGCAATATAGGGATTGGCCAATATATCCATTATTCCTCCCTTTGATTTTTCGATAGGTTGTTGTAAGCCGTCATTCCGCCAGCAACATTTATTGTGTTTTTAAAATTGTGCTGTTCAAGAATCGAAGCGGCAAGGGACGACCTGTGTCCGGTTGAACACAGAAGAATCAGATTTGAATCTCTGTCAAGCTCCCTGTGTCTCTTTCTGAGGTCCGGCGCCGGTATATTTATCGCTTCCTTAAGATGACCTGCTTCATATTCCTGCTTCGCCCGTACGTCAATCACGGTGCAGTTTTCAACCGACTTCAAGATGATATTGATGTCTCTTGCTGATATTATCTTTGTGCGCTTCAAAGGAAGCCCTTTTTTTGCCCATTCAAAGAGATTGCCTTCAAGAAAATATTCTACACTGTCGAGTCCCACTCTTCTTAAAAGTTTAACAGCCGTCTCAGCCTGCTGGGAATCCTCAGAGACGAGAAGAATCTTCTTATCCGGCGGTATGACCCAGCCTGAGAATGTCGAGAATTTCCCGTTTATGTCTATGCTGTATGATGAATCTACGTGAGCTCCTCCGTATGAGATAAAGTCTCTCGTATCTATTATGACATAATCTTCGGAGAGTGATTTTTTGTAAAATTCCCCTGGAACGAGCGGGCTTACTTTTTTCATTTTGGATGCTATTCGGGGACCTTGCCTGTTGATTTCACTGCATCTAGAAAAATGGTCTGGAGGTGAAGGCATGTTATTTGTCAGGGATACGATAAAGCTCTTTTTATTCTTTATAAGATAACTTCTGTTATACTTTCTTTCGTATCCGACGGTTGTTACTCTGTTGGCTCCTATAGCCCTTCCGCACAGGGAACCTGCTCCGTGGGCCGGGAAGACAAGAACATCGTCGCTAAACGATGTTATTTTTTTTAAGCTGTCAAAGAGTCTTTCTGCAAGTTTTTCGGCAATTTTTGGAAAAAGGTCTGGTCTGCCCACATCACCCACAAAAAGAGTGTCTCCGCAGAATATGGCGCACGGTTTATCTGACCTGCTCTTGTCAGTAACGACATACGTTACATGTTCAGGAGTGTGGCCCGGAGTCTCAATAACGTCAATACAAATGTCTTTGAATCTGATTTTAGATTTCTCAGCAACTCCTGTGTGCGGAAATGCGCATTTAGCAGACTTAGGCGCATAGACCTTTGCCCCTGTCTTCTCTCGCAGTTCAAGGTGCCCGGATACGAAATCTGCATGAAGGTGGGTTTCCAGAATGAGAGTAATTCGCATTCCCATCTCACCGGCTTTTTTCAGATAGATTTCAATATCTCTTTGAGGGTCTATAACGGCGCACTCGTCTCCAGAGCCCAATATGTATGATGAGTGCGAGAGTCCCTTTTCAAAAAACTGCTCAATGTACATTTTTCCTCCGAAGTTAAAAATAAAAGAAATAAAAAACTAATGCCATGGTCAAGAGAAACAATAGAGAGAGAAGAGAGCCTGCTTTCAGAAAATCCTTTGTTTTGTATCCTCCGACAGACATTATAAACACATTTACCTGATGGGTCGGGAGTATGAAAGAGTTTGCAGTCATAACTGTGGAATAGAGGGCCAGAATCGACGGATTGACAGACAAGTCGCCTGCAAGTGAAACTGAAAGCGGGATGAGAATCGAAGCCGCGGCGACATTGCTCACAATTAGTGAGAGAAGAGAAGAAAACGCTCCCAGAATAAGAAGAAATACAAAAAACGGGACTCTCTCCACGAACCCGGAAAGCGCAGATCCAGCCAAATCTGATGCGCCGCTCTTCTGCATTCCAAGACCCAGAGGAATAAGGGCGGCTAAAAGAACGACAACCTTCATGTCGATTGATGCATATGCCTGCTCTGGTTGAATGCATTTAAACAGAATAAGAGCAATAACTCCCAGAAGAAGAGAAATGGAGAGCGGCACTCCCGAAGAGGCAAGAATCAGGGAGAGAGCGAATATCAACAGGGAAGTGATGGGTTTTGCCTTCTCTTTGGTTTCATTCACTCTGGTAAGCAGTATAAAATCATTTTTATTGAGATTCAATATATCGTCATTGTCTCCGAATACTATCATTGTATCTCCGGATCTGAGAATGACGTCGCCATTCTCTTCTTCATAGTCAGGAAGAACCACTATGGGTTCAATTCTGTACTTTTTTCTGAGGTTCGCCTTTCCGACAGTCATCCCGTCCGCAGACGAGCCGCGCGGTATCATTATTTCCGCAAATGATGAGCCTCCGATGTCCCTCTCCTTTATCTCTCTTAATACCTCTATTCTGTTGTCCGCCGCGAATTTCTTTACGTCAGCCTCATCTCCCATTATTATGCAGACGGAATCTCCGGCGAAAACGAACTCTCTCTCCGGAGCAAAGAAGCTTCTGTGGTTCTTTCTGACGGCAAGAAGATGAATGTTGTAGTTTCTCCACGGTTTAATGCTTCCCCGCGTTTTCCCGGCTATTAAGCTGTCCCGATTTATTCTGCATTCATAAATCAAACTCCCTATTCTGAATTTTTCGAGGAGAGAAAGGGAGGAGTTTGAATTGTCCTTTTCCGGCAGTATCTGTCTGCTGAAAAAGAAAAAATAAAGAGAAACCAGAATAAGAGCAGATATCCCTATAGGGAGCGGGAAAAACAATGCCACCGGCTCCTGTTTGAATTTCGCCAGGAAGTCATTCAGAACAATCATGGGACCCGAAGCGATCATTGTGAGAGCTCCGCCAGCTATTGATGCAAATCCTATGGGCATCACAAGCCGCCCTAAAGGAATTTTGAATTTTTTTGATATTTCTCCGAGTGAAGGAAGAAACAGAGCTATTGCTCCTATGTTCTGCATGAACGCAGATATGAATCCGGTCGAAAGCATCAGAGAAAGCCGCAGTCGCCTCTCTCCCAGAGAGATTTTTTTTAGAATAAAGGATGTGAATGCTTGAAGGGAGCCGTTTAAGGAAAGGGTCTTACCGATTATCATGACGCAGACAACCGATACTACGGCATTTCCGGAGAATCCGGAAAACACCTCGGAAAGAGTTAGAATGCGCGAGAAGTACAGAGCCGCAATCAATAGCAATGCCGCTACGTCCGTTCTTACTATTTCAGATATAAAAAAAAGTATAACCGCAATTAGGATGAGAGAAAAAGAAATCATCTCCATAAAAAAATAATATCAAAAATTATTTTTTTAGCAAGAAGCTTTATTTCTTGTACATCTCTTTGATGTCTTGTTCGTATTTATTCTTGATCAGAAGTCTCTTCTTTTTGAGAGATTCTGTAAGCTCAAGGCCGATTTTGAACTTCTCCGGAAGAATGCTGAAACTTTTTATTTTTTCAAACGGATGAAAATCCTTCGAATTGTTTACGTATCTTTCAATCTGCTCCTTGACAAAGGATTTGAGTTTGTTGTTTTTTCTTGCATCTTCAAAGTTTTTGTAATCCTCTCCCCACTCTTCGAAGAGTTTTTTTATTCTCTCTTCTTCAAGCACGACAAGAGCTCCAAGGTCCTTTTCATCATCGCCCACAACGACAGCGTGTGTTATGAACTCGCTCTCCTCAAGCTTCTCCTCTATGGGCGTGGGCTCCACATTCTCTCCTCCCAGAAGCACTATTGTATCCTTCACTCTTCCTAGAATTATGAGATTTTTTCTAGAAGTGAAAGCGCCGACATCTCCGGTATTAAGCCAACCGTCTTCGGAGAGTATCTTTTTCGTCTCTGCTTCATTGTTGTAATAACCTTTCATGACCTGAGGTCCCTTGACCCAGACGATTCCCTTCTCTCCGCTCGGCAGATTGTTTCCGTTGTCATCCGTAACCTTTATCTGAGTGTGCTCAAAAGGCACACCCACTGTGTACAGAAAATTCCAGTCAAATTTTCTTGAAGATATGCCGGGAGAACATTCGGTCATTCCATATGCATTTAAAAGTGGAATTCCAACTGTGTTGTAGAAATTGTCGATATATTTCGGCATCGCCCCCCCGCCGGTGAATGCCCTCAGCCTTCCTCCGACCGCTTTTCTGACCGGAGCAAGAATAAAATATCCCAGAAGACCGGGAATCAGCAAAAGAGCAAGTATAAGAGCGGACCAGAGAATTTTCCCGATTCTGACCAAAGGAGGCTGAGCGTATATCAGCGTGTCTCTGTCTATCAGGGTTCTGTACGCCCAAAGCATCCTCTCCCTTGAAATCAAAAAGACATAGAACATGAAGCGCTTGGTTGCCTTCTGGCTTCTTATGGCGTCAATGACTTTCCTGTAAATATGCTCCCATATTCTCGGTACGGCGGCCATAATAGTAGGTCTCATCTCTTTCAGGTCATTGGCAAAATTTTTGGCGTTGGAATAACATGTTTCCGCTCCTCCGGCAAGACACACATACTCATAGGTGCGTTCAAAGACATGCCACACCGGGAGAATTGAAACTGATTTTTCTCCGTTGTTTGAGAACGGCTTGAATCTTATAAGGGGCGTTATCGCTCTGACATTGTGCATGAAGTTTGCATGAGTGAGCATGACCCCCTTGGGATTGCCTGTAGTTCCGGAAGTGTAGATGATGGTAGCCAAATCACCTTCGTCTACCGCAGGCAGTTCAAAGTCAACATTGCCGCTTAACATAAGGTCTTCCACGCATGAGAATCTTAGAGATTTGTCGAATGACAGGATTCTTTCATCAGGTATTGCCGATTTTACGGAATCATAGAGAGATTCATTCTCTATTATTGCGAATTCAGCCCCGCTGTGAGAGGCGATGAAAGAGAGCTCGCTTATGGGTGCGCTTGCCGAACGCGGAACGTCGACTGCTCCGAGAGACTGCAAAGCAAGGTCTGCCGTGAGCCACTCATACCTGTTGTCAGAAAAGATAAGCACATGCGAATTTTTCTTGATTCCTATTCTGCTGAAAGATTCTGCAAGCCTTCGCACATTCTTCAGCACTTTCTCATAGGTCAGAGTGTGCCAGTCTCCGTTGCCGAGCCTGTACGTCTGGCAGGGAAGCTTCGCATGGGTGGACGCGCTCTTCTCAAACATCTCATAGAGGGTTCTACTTTGCAGAATGTCGTTCATCTTATCAGGCTTTAACCATGACTAAGAGCATTTTGAATCTGACTCTCGCCTTGAGAGAGTGAGGCTTTGATGCGGGCATGACAATCATCTCTCCCTCTTTCACTATATGTTTCTTTCCGTTGATTTTGATGTCGCCCTCTCCGTCCAAAATGATCGCGATTGCGTCAAAAGGAGAAATATGCTCCGAAAGCCCCTGATTCTCGTCAAACGCAAAGAAAGTCACAGTGCCGCTTCTCTTGTCTATCAGGGTCTGCGAAACGATAGAACCCTGCTGATAGTCGGCAATGTGCTTCATGGTTGTGGGTCTCGTAAAATAAAATAGGTCAGAACTTTTATCCATGAGGTCTCCTTAGTTAATTATTCTCTGCATCGCGCAGTATTAAATCAATTATAAGGCAACAAAGCGAAAAATGCAACCTTTAAATCAGAAACTTGTCAAATACCTGACTGCTTCGTCTCGGCTTATGAATGATTCGATTTTTCTTCCCGAAATTTTCTGCAGAATTTCAATTATCATGTTCTTTTCTGCTATATCGCCCACTGCGGCGCTCTTTAAGATAAACGGCGTAATATTTTTTGAGAACATTTTGAGCCTCTCTATTCCAAGCATGTCATACCTTGAGTTTGATACGTCAGTAAGAAGAAGCACTGATTTTAAAGGAAGCTTCTCGATGGTCTTCTCGCATTCATCGATTATTTTTATTGACTCCTGCATGTCTGTCACTGCCGACAAATCCATTATCAGGATTCTGCTGTCGCCTGAGCAGAGAAAAAATACCCTTGCCATATTACCTCCTTGGCATTCAATCTAATTATAATGCCAAAGCTTGTTTTGTAAAGGTCTCTTCAGATTTCGTAATCCACAAAGCATCTCTTTTCGCGAATATCAATGATAAAATCCTTCAATGCCTGATGGTCAGGGTGAGCCACGTACATTTCAAGGTCGGCTCTGCTTTCAAACTCGGAATAGAGAACCACGTCAAAGGCGGCTTCATCTGCCGCGTAGTTTATTCCGACTTCGAGTTTTTTTATAAATGGAATCTTTTCCTTCAGAGCTTCAAGCATGCTCTTTAATTTTTTAGCGTTCTCTTTTTTGGATTTTCCCAAGGCGCCGTCCTTTACCGTCCACATGACTATATGCTTTACCATTACCACTCCTTGTAAAATTCTATTTCTACCGCCGCTTTGTTAGATACCGCAGTTTTTCTGATTTTTCTGAATTTGTCTTGAAAATCTATTTTGAGCTCACCGCTAAGACTTTCATTTATATGCGACGACATAATTCCATTCGACGGAGATTTAAGAGAGAGAGGATGGCGTGAGCTTGCCTTTATTGATAATTTGGCCAAAACATTTTCAAGATTTATTTCGCAGCTTTCAGCATAGCACGAAAGAATGTTGAACGAAGAAAAGTTATAAGTGGCGAATCTGTATTCAATGTCATTTGATTTAAACACGCTTATAAAACCGGTAAAAGAAAATCTGCCAAAAGGAATTTCTGCTATCGAACACATAAATGATGTGCTGTCATCGTCAAAAGAGTTAGATCGCATCCAAATATATTTTGAAGGAAAGGATTCTCCGAAATCCTTCTCTATGTATGCCCTTGAGCTTGAGAAATCAATCCTTTCCCCGTTTAATTTTGCAACACCCCTTGCGGTGCTTCGCATTGAAAGTATGTGATGATTGCATTGCATGTTTTGTATATATGAGAATATCCCCATTGCTCCCGGCTGAAGCAGGGATTTTGATATTTTATCGTGGTTAAACACGTGAATGTCGCAAAATATTTTTTTTCCGTCCTCGCCTGTTTCATTCAAATAAATTCTGTCAAGCGAAAAAGAACTTTTGTTGACGGTAGTTCTGAATTCCCTTCCTGAAAAAGAAAATTTCGACAGAGGAAATTTAAGATAACGAACCGTATTGTCGAAATCAGAGAAAATCTGAATGAATGAGTGAGGATCATTTTCATTGATTGAAACGCCTGGAATTACGGCTAAAGTTGAACCGTCTGTATCTGAAACGAACTTATAGTACCATCCTTCGAAATAGTTGCCGAATGCTCTGGAAGAGTGAAAAATTTCAGGTTTGATGGTTTCGAGTATTTTTCTGTTTATTTTATCCATAAATACATTGTATAGGCGAAGCGCAAATTTTCAATAGGGTGAAGGAGAATGGATTTTTCCTTACTTGACTAAAATAATAAAAATGATATAATTTACAAAAAAATAAAAGGGAGTTTTGATGAAGAAGTTTTTTTTTATATCTCTTGCGGCGGCTTTGATGCCGATTGCTCTTTGGCCTCTTTGCGCGAATCCTGCTGAAATAATCGGCGTGCCGTCCTCAGGCGCATTAAGCGAAGGAATATTCAACGTATCTTTATATAATTCATTTCCGATTAAACACCCCTCAGGGTCTGTGGGCTATGACTATAATGCATCAGTTACCTACGGCCTGGCCGGTTTTATGGACATATCTCTCCACATGTACACATATAAGGACTATGCTGCGCAGTTGCAGTTCAAATTCCTGAATGCGCAGAATAACAGTCTCTCTTTTAGCGCCGGAGTGAAGAATATGACTTACGAGAGATTTATAGACGAGGGCGGCGGGGGAAGCTCCGTGAACACGGGCATGGCAGACTATTCATACATCAACAGGTCTTCGGACCTGATGAGCGCATACATAGTAGCGACAAAAGATTTCGGAAAACTGGGCAGGTATTCTATCGGAATGGGAAGGGGCGAGTTCATCGGCTACGGAAGGGGAAGATTCCTTTCAACGGTCGCATTCTTTGACGCAAGCGATTTGTCAGGCAGTTTGCTTAATGAATTCATGTGCGGCTTCTTCGGAGGATTTGAAATACCTCTCTTTTACGGCTTGACCTTAAAGGGCGACGTGGACGGAAGAGACGTGAACGGGGGGGTGCAGTATCAGTATAAGAACATAAAAGTTAACGGAGCAATAACCCATTTGGAGCTTTTCACTGCTTCCGACCCGAATCTGAGGCCGAGGATAGAGCTTGGAATGAACTGCGCCTTCGACTTCGGTTTGAAGAGCAAACCGAAGAAAGAAGAGAAGCCCGGTTACATAGTTGTAAATATTATTGACTCGGATACTGATGAACCCATAGACGGTATGGCTGAATTCTTGAATTCCAAAATCGCCCCGGTTTTTATCGAGGACGGAAACAGAAAAATTGAGCTTCCTGCTGGAAGGTATACCATAAAAGTAATGTCGGACGAATGCGAATCAGTAACAAGAGACATTGAGGTCTTCTCAGACAAGACGGAGGTAGTGTTTTTCGACATGGAACAGGAGGCGAAGTGCGGAACCTTGACCGGCAGGATGCTTGACAGGTCTACTGAGAATGCCGTCTTACCCGAAATCAGGATTGAAGGAATCGAAACTTCAAGAATTCAAATAGACAATGAGAAGGGAATATATTCTGTTCAGCTTCTTCCGGGCACTTATACTGTGAGCGCCGGGCTTGAAGGATACACGGATTGGCTCCAGCTTGTGGCGATTGAAGAAGAAAAGACGACAATCGTCAATATAAACATGCTTAAAAAAGGCGGAAGGGTCTCTTTGAAAAACGTAAATTTCAAGTCTGGAAGCTCAGACCTGACAAAAGAATCTTTGCCGATACTCGATGATGCGGTGATGGTTCTTATGGCAAACAAAGACGTCAGCATCGAAATTCAGGGCTTTACGGACAGTGTGGGAAAGGCATCTTCAAATTTAATCCTTTCACAGGAGCGGACCGAAGCAGTTAAAGATTATCTCGTAATGAAAGGAGTGGATGAGTCAAGAATCAAGACAAGGGGTTTTGGCGAAGCTATGAATATAACCGACAATGAGACCGAAGAGAACAGAGCAAAGAACAGAAGAATAGAATTCATTATTTTGGAATAGAAAAAGTTATCCACATTTTTGTTGTGTTTCAAGTCATCCTTTACGCTCTCTCATTTAAAGTATGAATGAAATATCACATATAGTTGGAGTTCTAACGCTATAACAGAGCAAAAAAGTTATTCACAAGAGGTGTTCTGAAAAAAAGAATTTTTTTTATATACCCCCTTGACACAAGTGGATAAATTGTGTATAACTATATGCAAGTATGTATAAAAAACTAGAAACATACAAAAAAACATAAAAAGTATGAGGGATTTATGGCAGTATCACCAAAACAGATAGATGAAGCAAAATTATACAATGTAATGGAAGTTTCAGAGATACTGAACGTAACGGAGCAGACCGTTAGGAAGCATCTTCGCTACTCGCTTCTTAAAGGAAAGAAGATCGGAAAGAGATGGTATATAGAAGGAAGAGAAATAAAAAAATTCATAGAAGGTTAACAAAGGTGGTTTTATGGGTATCAAAAAAAGAAAGAAGAGTTTGCTCGGACTGGACATCGGAAGCTCATTCATAAAGTACACCATTCTTGATTTGTCCAGCGGAGAGGCGATTTTGAAGGATTACGGAGTCACTGAACTCTCAGACGTTGCAATCGCCGACGGGGAAATCATGGACCGTCTTCAGCTTGTGGATTCAGTGAAGAATCTCTTGGTCTCAAAGGACGTGAAAGAAAAGGATGTCTCAACCGCAATCATCGGAAGGGGAGTTATCGTCAAAAAGTTCAAGATGGACCAGATGAAGGATGCTGAGCTCGCAATCATGATAAAACAGGAGGCAGAGAACAACATCCCCTACAGCATCGAAGACGTCCAGCTCGACTACAAGGTTTTAGGACCGAGCGACGAGGAGGGAAAGATAGACGTTCTTCTCGTTGCCGCCAAAAAAGAGATACTTCTTCCATTCGTCGGGCTTGTCAAGGACATGGAGTTGAATCCGTATGTTATCGACGTGCCTGCATTCACAATACAGAACTGCTATGAAATGAATTACGAACCCAAGCCCAATGAGGTTCACGGGCTCGTTCACATCGGATACGAGACCACGATTCTCAGCTTCATTCAGGGCACAAACAATCTTTTCACGAGGGATGTTGCCACTGCCATAAAGTCATGCCTCCAGAGAATTCCGGGAGCTACGAAGGACCAG
>JAQVDU010000050.1 GCA_028698175.1 bacterium
ACAGAATGAACATAGAGCTCAATACGATTGTTCCGGACAATCCGAATAAGCCGTATGACGTAAAAGAGGTGATAAATCTTCTTGTTGACAACAATGATTTCATGGAGATTCAACCGAATTTTGCATCCAACATTGTCATCGGTTTCGCGAGGTTTAACGGCAGGGCGGTCGGCATTGTGGCAAATCAGCCGAAATCGCTCGCCGGTGTTTTGGATATAAACGCATCTGAGAAGGGCGCCCGCTTTGTGAGATTCTGCGACTCCTTCAACATTCCTATAGTTACCCTTGAGGATGTGCCGGGATTTCTGCCCGGGACCAAGCAGGAGTACGGAGGAATAATAAAGAGCGGAGCAAAACTCCTTTACGCTTATGCAGAAGCAACAGTTCCCAAAATCACTATTGTAATGAGAAAGGCATATGGCGGAGCATACTGCGTCATGTCGTCAAAACACATCCGCGGAGACATAAACTATGCCTGGCCCACTGCAGAGATTGCTGTGATGGGTCCTAAGGGCGCAGTCGAAGTAATATTCGCCCGCGAAATAATGAAAGCGGAGAATCCGGCAGAGGCGGAAGAAAAATTTGAAAACGAATACAGGGAAAAATTTGCAAATCCGTATTCTGCCGCAGTAAGGGGATATATAGAGGACGTTATCGAGCCGAAGACGACAAGATTCAGGATTATAAGGGCTCTTGAACTGTGCAAGAACAAGATGGACTCAAACCCTGCAAGAAAGCACGGCAATATTCCTTTGTGAGGCGATGATGAAACAAACAATTCTGATTATCGCTTCTCTTCTCGCCATGTTATCTCTCTTTGGAGAGGTTCCTGCGGAGGAAGCGGCCACAACACCGGTTGTAACTGACTCTGCCGGAACGTTGAGAAACGAAGCGCAGGAAGATTCTGCTAAATCAAATCAGACCTCAAATACAGGCCTTGCGATTGACTCAAAGGAGACAAAGAATGTGAGTCCTGTTACCCTAACGATTTTGGGAATGCTCACCGTCTTTGCAGGACTTCTGATAATGCAGCTATTCATAAACGGGCTGAAGCTGCTCCTCAATCCGCCGCCGAAGAAGGAAAAAGAAGTGACAAAGGAGGTGGAGGTCAACAAGGGCTTGCTCAGCAACGTGGGTCTCACTGAAGATGAAATAGTCGCCACAATAACGGCTGTAATGATGGAGTCAAAACTGCATCATTCAATTTCGCATGAAAAATTAACATTAAAATGGCAGGATAAAAATCCTCATTGGATTTCAACAAGGAGATAAAATGGGAGAATATATATTTACCATAAACGGCAAAGATTACAAGGTCAATGTCAATGCCATAGACCAATCCGCTGCGAACGTTGAAATAAACGGAAAGACGTTTGTTGTCAACATGAAACAGGTCGGAGCCATGGCAGAGAAGAAGGATTCCAAGAAGGTTCAGCAGAACGTCTCTCAGGAGACAAAGAAAATAGAGAGCGGAGATGTCAGAAAGATTCTGGCTCCTCTTCCGGGAGTTATTCTCAATGTAATGGTTAAAGAGGGCCAGGAGATAAAGGAAGGACAGGACGTCATGGTTATGGAAGCTATGAAGATGGAGAATTCCATTCACTCTCCCTACACAGGAAAAGTCATTAGAATAGCGGCAAAAAAGGATGACACTGTAGCAGAGGGGGACGTCCTTATAGAGATCGGAGCTTGAAATGATTGAAGTAATGAGGACTTTTTACTCGTATACCGGGTTTGCCAATTTTGACTACAGATATCTGATAATGATCGGTGTGGCTATGTTCTTTATTTATCTTGCCATAGCCAAAGAGTACGAACCTATGCTTCTTCTGCCGATAGGTTTCGGAATACTCATAGGAAACATTCCGATGCTTGTCGGGCTCAAAGTGGGCATTTACGAACCCGGGTCTGTCTTGAATTATCTTTACTTCGGAGTGATAAACGGTTTATATCCGCCCTTGATATTCATGGGAATAGGCGCAATGACGGATTTCTCTACGATTCTCTCAAATCCCAAGACGATACTTCTGGGAGCCGCCGCTCAGCTCGGCATATTCACAACCTTTTTAGGCGCATACTATTTGGGTTTTACCCCATCGGAAGCCGGCGCAATAGGAATAATCGGAGGAGCGGACGGACCGACAGCGATATTTCTCACTTCAAAGCTTGCTCCCCACTTAATAGGACCAATCGCTATAGCGGCATATTCTTACATGGCTCTTGTCCCTGTGATTCAACCGCCGATAATGAACCTGCTGACAACAAAGAAAGAACGTCTCATAAGAATGAAGAAACCGAGGATGGTAAAGAAGACGGAAAAGATACTCTTTCCGCTCTTTGCGTTTTCCGTTTCGGCTTTCATTACTCCTGCGGCAATACCGCTTCTCGGAATGCTTTTCATGGGCAACATACTAAGGGAGAGCGGAGTGACAAACCGTCTGGCGAAGACAGCTTCAAACGCGCTGATAGATATATGCACGATACTGATAGGACTAACGGTTGGCGCATCCACTCAGGCCAATGTGTTTCTCACATGGTCTTCCATAAAAATATTCATACTAGGTTCTCTTGCTTTCGCTTTTTCGACTTTCGGAGGAGTGCTCTTTGCAAAGCTTATGAACCTCTTCCTGAAGACAGAGGACAAGATAAACCCTTTAATCGGTTCAGCTGGTGTATCTGCAGTGCCTGACGCCGCAAGGGTCTCTGAGATGGTGGGAAAGCAGAATGACCCGAACAACCACCTTTTAATGCACGCGATGGGTCCGAACGTGGCAGGTGTAATCGGCTCAGCCATAGCGGCAGGAATACTCCTCTCATTCTTCGGATAAATAAGTCGACCGGTTTATGACTTTTCGGGCGGACACTCTGTCCGCCCTTTTTTTTTGCATTACCATCCTGCCAGTTTAATGCGAACCTGCGTATATGCTAACTAATTAGTCCCCCTTGTCATTTTTACATCTTTGTTTATAATGAATTCATGGAGTATAAATCAATAAAGGGCTTAAGGTATTTCCTCTTCATTTTCTTTATTCTTCTGATATTGGCTGATTTAGTCGCCTATATTGTCTTTACAAACATCATAAGAGAGAGGGGAGAAAGCTACAGGAATGACAGATATTCGACAGTCAATTCATTTATTGAAACAACAAAGAAATCCTTCGACAGGTATTCAAGCCCTATTGATTTTATCAATTCCGAGCAGGACATCATAAGAAAAACAATTTCAAACAAAAACGTATTTGCATACTACATAACCGATTCGACTCTATTTCCGATTCTCGTCTCTAAATCATTCGATTTCAGCCAAAAATACATACGCAACCTCTTTATGCCTATTCTGAAAGACAACCTTTCGATGAGATACTTTATCGGCGATTATGAGGCATACTCATTCAAGATTGAAAACAGCAGAGGAAATGTTTTATTCGCTGTCTTTACTTTCGAGACAGGAGGAAATTATATCAACAGGATAATGTTTTATTTCATGATTTACAGGATAGCTGTCCTTGTCTTTCTTCTTGCTTTCATGGCTTTTCTTGTGGTATCCATTGAAAAACCGCTGAGCGATATCTCGAAAATCGCTCATTCTCTGAAAGTAAAAATTGATTCAAACAATCAGAGGGATGTAGTAACGGTTTTCAGGAATGCAATTGAGGAGATTGTCAGAAAGCAGAAAGAGGATTCCCTTGCTATGGATATTCTGAATGAGAAGTACAAAAAGATGGAGACGGATTATATTGCCAGGGAAGGTCTTTTAAAGCTATCCGAAATAACCAATGGAATTGCCCACCAGCTCAACAATCAGCTCGGAGGAATCTCAGGCCTTATGCAGGCCGCGCAAAAAAAGAACGAACCTTCTCTTTATGCCGAAGCAGAGGCGCAATTGAAGATTCTCAGGGAGTTCACAAGAAAGTTTCTCGAATTCGCAGGAAGGGCAAAGGTCTATTATTCTTCAGTTGATTTGAAAGATATGATTTTAAGAACATCCTCAATCCACGGCATCGAAGTTAGAGGCGATTTTGAAAAATTCACAGTAAAATCGGACGGTCATCTCCTTGAACAGATATTTATAAACGTTTTTGACAACATTTCCAAGTACACAACCGAAAAGAGAGCAGAAATAGAAGTAAGGGAAATCCCGAATAAAATAATTCTCCGAATAACCGACAGCGGAGGCGGATACCCTGAAAGCGTGCTGAGCAACCCTTACAATCCTTTTTCGGAGAGTTCCTCCGGGTACGGACTGGGCATACCGACTGTCCTTAAGCTAGCTTCAGTAATGAATCATACTGCAGTATTTAAAAATGAAAACAACCGTGGAGTTTTTGAGATTCAATTTTCAAAAGAGGGTTTCGATTGACGAAAATACATATTGTTGAGGACAATGCCTCCTTTAAGCTTTTCTTGAAGGAAACACTGAAGGATTTAGCTGAGCTCACTTTCTCGGATACCCTGTATGACGCAATGAAGAGAATAGAAAGCGGCTCTTTTGATCTTCATCTTCTCGACATGAAACTTCCTGACGGAAGCGGCATGGATGTGCTTAATGAACTTAACAGAAAAAACGCCGATGAGAAGGTGATTGTGCTGACGGCATACGGAGATATACCTCTCGCAATAGAGGCCATAAAAAAGGGAGCTTTGGATTTTTGGCAGAAACCCATTGATTATGACGTTCTCAGAGAAAAAATAAAAAACCTTCTTGTCAAGAGGGACCTTATCAATCTCGAAGAGACAATAGCAGGAAGCTCAGAAGAGATTAAAAAGCTGAGACAGGAGATAGAACGTGTATCAGGAACCGACATAAACATAATGATAACAGGTCCTTCAGGAACCGGCAAGGAGCTTGTCGCAAAAACCATTCATAATAATTCATCAAGAAAAGACAAGCCCTTTGTAAAGATAGATTTCAGCACGATTCCCCCGGAGCTTGCAGACAGCGAGCTCTTCGGCGCGGTCAGGGGCGCTTACACCGGAGCTTCGGAAAACAGAGACGGAAGAATTAAAAGCGCAGACAAGGGAACGATATATTTTGACAACATTGATGAAGCAGACCAGAAGACGCAGGCTCGGCTCTTAAGGTTCGTACAGGAGAAATCATTCTATCCGCTCGGGTCTGGCAAAGAAATCAAAATCGACGCAAGAATAATCTCCTCCGCAAAAAAAAACATAGAGAATCTTATTTCCGATAATTCCATCAGAGAGGACCTTTTCTTCCGGCTGAACGTATATCTGATAAAACTGACTCCTATAAATGAGAGGAGGGAGGACATTGAGGAAATTGCGAGAAAATACGTCCCAATTTTAACTGAAAAAACTCAGAGGGACGCCTCGATTTTCACGGATAATGCATTAAAAGAGATGAAGAAGATGGATTGGAAGGGGAATGAGAGGGAGATAATAAACTTCATTGAAAGGTCTCTTCTTTCGGGAACCATTGATTTTGATGAAGAACTGAAACGAGCATCCGGCGAATCATTGAAGTCCAAACTGAAGAGCGTGAAGGAAGAGTGCGAAAGAAGAGAAATAGCCAGTGCGCTTTTAGAAGCGTCCAATAATAAAAGCGAGGCGGCAAGAATATTGAAGATAAGCTATAAGAGTCTGCTGGACAAAATAAAGGAGTATGGAATTGAGGAATGAATCGCTCTGCCTTAGAAATGTGATCTACTTCGATTATAGAAGCGAAGGTCTGAAAAGAATCAAAGAGATTTTTGTGGTTAACGGAAGATTCACATTCAAAAGACAAAACGCATCATTAAAAACCATTGACTGCGCCGATTACGTAATGACCCCCTCCTTTGCGCAGATTCACACCCATCTCTGCCAGCATCTGTACAAAGGACTGGCTGAGGATTTGCCTCTCTTTGATTGGCTCAAGAAACGAGTGCTTCCGTATGAAAAGAATCTCACAAAGGATGTCCTGAGACTTTCCTGCAGAATGGCTCTTCACGAACTGATTGATTCCGGAACGACTGTTATTTTAGATATGGGGACTTTTGCCAATCAGGAGGTAATTCTCGAAGAGATAGAGAAATCAGGCGTGACAGGCTATTCAGGCAACATACTTCTTGACAGAAGAGTCGGGAAATGGTGTAACGACCTTGATTCGTATATCGATTACTCTGAAGATATGATTAAATTCGCGAAAAGTCAGAAACGGGCGAATTATGCACTTAACCCGAGGTTCTTTCCGGGGCTGACTAAACGCGGAATAAAGAAGATGCTCTTGCTTCGGGATAAATATGACCTTATCATACACACTCACGCCTCTGAAACAAAACAAGAGAACACCTTCGCATTCAAAGAGTACAAAAAGAGCAACATTCAGGCGATGAATGAGGCGGGAATGCTTTCAAAAAAGACGGTTATAGCCCACTGCATCCACCTTGATGAAACGGATTTTAAACTTCTTCAATCGTTTGAGTCAACAGTCTGCCACTGTCCATCCTCCAACATGAAGCTCGGGTCAGGAATAGCGGAGATAGATAAAATGAACAAAATGAAGATAAACGTGGGGCTCGGGTCGGACGGAGCGCCATGCAACAACAATATGAGTCAGCTGATGGAGATGCGTCTTTGCGGATTGCTTCAGAAGGTAAGGCGCGGACCGAAGAGTATGAAGGCGGAGATGATTTTCAAAATGGCAACGTTTAACGGCTTGAAAGCCCTATCTTTAGAGAGGGAAATGGGAAGCATAGAGGAAGGAAAGAGAGCTGATTTTCTTCTGATAAAGAAAGAGAGCGTACATTCTGCGCCTTTTGAAGCCAATCCTTTCTCATCGCTTGTTTATTCGGCATATCCTTCTGACATAGAATACGTTTTTGCAGAGGGGAGAGCTTTAAAGGAGAAGGGAAGGGTGAAAGTATACGACTTGGAAGAACTCTTGGATGAGAAAAAAAAACTGTTAAAAAACCTTCTTCTTGACAGGCTTTAACTCCTTAGTGATTCCGAAATCAACTGTAAAATCGGCCTTTACTTTGTCCACCACTATGTACATGATTAAATTCGGAAATACGAATTCATAATTCTGGGGAAGATTCGGCACCTCAACTATGTACGTGCCGGTAGGAAGATTTGAAATCGAATAGTATCCGAAAGCGTCAGTGTAAGTGTATTTATCTGAGTCCTTAAGGCGCACGACTATGTTTCCTATCCCTTCCTCGTCCTTTTCCTTGATTCCGTTTTTGTTAAGGTCATAGAAGACATAACCTGTTATCGATCCAAGTTTTATGAGAGGCAGGTCGATAACATTGTTGGAAAAATTTTTGACTTCAACTATAACAAAATCCTTCAGGTCATAGTATGCGGGTATCTTTGCTTTTGAGATGGAGAGTTTGTATTTGTTTGGCTTGAGAAACGAGAACCTGTACTCGCCCTTCTTTCCCGTCTTTACTTTCAGAGAGTCATTCAAAAGAACTGTCACGTTCGAGACTGGCGTGTCATTTCCGTCGAAAAGGTCATTGTTGTTTTTATCGAAATAGATTCTTCCCGACACCATCCCTGTATTCAGATTGTCAAGTCCGCCCTTCAGGGAGAGCTGGGAGGTCATAGAGAATCTGAAACCCGACTGATAGAAGAGCTCCGCATTGTTTATTAAGCTGTAGTTTTCGCTGTTGAATATGAAATTGAAATGGTTGCCTATATATGCGCGGCTGTCCCTCTCTCCAAAATCAATACCGTACTCATAGCTCCAAAGTGAAGCGATCGACCATCTTACGTAATTTGTGTACGAGTATGAAAGAAGGGAGTCGATGAAATTGTACTTTGAATAAGTGCCGACGACAGCCCTGTTGGGAAACGTATAAGAAAAATTGACGTAAAGATTATTATTTGTGATTGAATCCTGCTTTGTAATATAGTATGAGCCGTCAAAGTAGATTCCTCTGAATGATTTTGAAAAACCTATGTTGTAATTTACAAGGCGGGTTATGCTTCTGTCATAGACGTATCTGAAATAGTCCCATGCGAAGGATATTCTCGGAAGAAATCCGATTGCGGTTCCGACTCTCGCGCTTATTCTCTCGTATGATGAGGAATCCTCAGGAGTGATTTTGTAGAGAGAGTATCCTCCTGAAAGACCCAGCTCATTTGTGATCCTGAGAGAGGGCTCAACTGAGAATATGTCCCTTCCGCTTCTTGACATCGAGTGGGAGAATCCCGTTGAATTTACAGGGAGGTGTCTGCCGTAAATGCCAATGGAGAAGGATGAGCTTCTGTACTGCGACCTGTAAGAGTATGAATAGTGGTTGATTTCAGAATTGTAATAGAGGAGGTTGTTGTGACCTGTAAAGGAAAATTCATTGTAAAGAGAGTTGAAGAGCACTGACCTGTGGTTTAAACCGAGAACTCTCTGAGAGATGTAAGGAGAGAAATAGGGATTGTCGAATCTGTTGGCAAAAAATATCGTAGTTGTGTCTGTATAGGAGACGTTAAAAGGAACCGATAAGCCGTAAATGCCCCTGTTTTGAATGAAATTCATTCCATCCGTATAGATTGGGTCCGGCTCTCTTCCCAAAAAGAATCCCAATCCTATATGCCTGTGAAAAAGACTTCCGCTGAATCCGCGCATTTTAACCGTAACCGGATTTGACGAACTTATGTCGCCGTACTGGGCTCTGAAGGAGAAGCCGTTTAAAGGTTTGTATGATGAAGCGGAGAACAGAAAATTATACGGCTGGAAATCGCGGAGAGTGAACCAGAAGTCAGCTCTGAGAGTCGAATCCATCCGGGTTCTGTAAAGCACGTCTGCCTGCGGCATGGAGTACTGAGAATTGTTTAAGAGGTAATTCCTGATGTTAATCTGATAGTATGACGTCCGCACATCACTCTGCAGGTTAATGAAGAGCAATAAAAGAAAGAATGGAAGCAGTCGCTTCATCAGTTTATTGTGATCCTCTTCTCTCCCTCAAGTATTTCGCTCCCCGAGTAGTCAAGATTCACCCTTAAGATATATTCCCCCTTCTGGAGCTCTGTTTCAACGGGAAAGTAAATATTTGTTTTTGATTCAGGAAGAGAGAGTCTACTCTCAACCGTCTTCTCGTAGACCATCTTATCTTCCTTGAAAATCTGCAAGAATCCCTTTACCCTTACATGAACATTGCCTGTGTTTTCAAAGACTGCCTTTACCATGTATTCTTTCTTGTCAAAATCAAGTCCTATTATGTCTCCGTTTTTAGCGGTTGTGCCGTTTATGGCGGAATAAATAGTGCATCCCACTCTTCCTGCAAGCATAATCATGTCGCTCCCTGTGAAATTGAATGGTGTCGATTCAAAGAAAAGCATTGACCAATAGTCTCCGTAGACGTCATTGGGCACGTTCATAGTGAATCTAACGTCTTCGGCACTCTTAGGTTGGATATTGAATTCCTGAGGATTTATGTAAATCCAACCTGAGCAGGAATTTTTTAAAGTTGAAGCAGGGAAATACTTCATTTCGCTTTCGGTATTTACAAGCCAGTCATTGGGATAGACTTTTACGTGAAGAACTGAATCGGTGGTGTTTTGGACATTAATAGTGAATGTCTTTGATTCGTTGGGTTTTACTGTAAATTCATATTTAGGAGGCGAGATTGTGAAGCCGACCTGAGCAAATGATGCAAGTGCAAGAAGAAGGGTGGCTACTGCAATCGAAAATTTATTCATCTCGCCTCCTAAAACTATTATGTTACTTATATGTTTGTTATCGTATAAGTAAGAGTAACCGTAACAGCAGGATCTACTGCAGGGTCGGTGTCTTCAAGCATGAACTCAAGAGCCTGATTGTAATCTGTCCAGCCCGTGGGTCTCGGTTCTGCCGCAAGCACGCTTACCGTCGCAGTTGAAGAAAATGCAGTCCAGTTGCCGCCTGCTGCTCCGCCCTCTGCAGAGAGAGCCTCTCCGGACGGTGCAAAGAATAGCTGTGAAACAGGGACATCGGCATCGAAATCACCGGATGCATCGACATCAAGATTGAAACCGTCATTGTCATTGCAGAAGACGTCGAGTAAAACCTCAGTCTCTGCACTTGTCGCGCCGTAGTAACCGGGGAATGTCGTCGGAAGAGTTACTGATGTGAGGTCAAAGACGATTGCGCCGGCATTGTTAATTCTGATACCCACTCTGCTGGGTATTAGGATCTGCACATCGACTGTAGCATCATCCGTTGCCGCGAACATGGGCAGAGCCATCGCAGTGAGTACGACGAGCATTACTGCTGTCAGTGTGAAACGTTTCATAAAACCTCCTTAGTATAATGAGTTTAATGTGAATCTTAATTTGGTTGTGTACCTTCCGGCAGGGTCATCCCAGTTTATCTTGAGTTTAAAATCAAGAGAGACGTTTTCTCCTGAGTCCTGTGTGGGTTTCCCTGACGCTATTGTTGACGGTTTGTTCATCATGAACGGCTCAAAATCGCCCTTTCCGGTTTTGAACTGAAACCTTTCTATATCTATAGAGTATCCTTCTATTGAAGTGAGGTTGTCGAGGGGCTCTACAGTGAGTACCCAGTCAACATTGCTCTTTACGCGTACAGAAAGACCCTTGATCTTCAGAATCTCTTTCATGTCCGGCTTTATCTCCCCAAGGTCAATGCTGTTTGAAGAGAATTCAAGCATCATCACTTCCTGATTCTTGAAAGTGACGTCTGTATCAGCGACATAGCCTGCGTTTAACAGCATCGAGAATAACATGAGAGGTAAAATAAAAAATCTATTCATAGGAATACTCCATTTTGTCATAATCATCCAGTATTGCGTTTATGATTCTCTCAATTGAGAACATATCAACAGGGTAATTTGAAAAATAGGTGATTTGATTGTTGTTTCTGACTATTTTCTGATACTCTATGTCGTCAATTCTCGATATAAAGATGATTTTTGATTTCGGACTGAAGTTATTTATTGAATTTATTATCTTCTGTTCATTGAAAATGGGAAGTTCAATGGAGTCAATTATGATCATCGGAAATTTATTGATAAGGGCAGATGTGATAAGGGATATGTAGTTGTCAAAAATCTGCATATGCCTGTATTTGCTTATCAGACTCTGTTTTATTTCCTGATCATTGCTTAAAAGACAGATTTTATTGTTCATGATTTTTATTATTGCAAAAAATATGCCATAGTAACATTTTTATCTAAATTATTTTAAATACAGTATTTAATCATATTAAGTTAATTAAATGGTCTGAGGATGTGTGGCATATTTTCACAGAGTGTCCCGTTATTTGCCTCCAACAGAGATTTTATCAAGCTTCCTGTAGAGTGTCTTTCTGTCTATACCGAGTATTCTTGCCGCTTTCGCCTTGTTTCCATTCACTTTGATAAGCGTGCTTTTGATGTGTTCGATTTCAATGTCATCCAATGAAAATGATTTTTTTATCTTTCCCTCTTCAAAACGGATAATATTTATTGGCAAATTATCGACGTAAATCCCTTTTCCGTCGGTAAGTATGATTGCTCGTTCAAGTATATTCTCAAGTTCTCTGATGTTCCCGGGCCAATTGTAATTCATAAAAAGGTGTTTAACCGATGAATCAACATGGAAATCCTCAGGGTTTATGTTTCTCTTTTTAAGAAGAGATTCCATAAGAAGTGGAATGTCCTCGATTCTCTCTTTCAGATCGGGAACTTCTATCTTAAGTGTCTCAAGACGGTAATAAAGGTCCTCTCTGAACTTTCCTTCTGCGATAAGAGAGCTCAGATTTTTATTTGTCGCGGCTATGATTCGAGTATCTACCTTGATGTCTGATACGCCTCCGAGCCGTCTGAAGGTTTTGTTTTCAATTATATGAAGTATTTTGGCCTGGCTCTTTAGCGGCAGCTCCGCTATCTCATTTAAGAATATCGTGCCTTTGTTTGCGACTTCGAAGAGCCCGTATTTTCTGTTCATCGCTCCGGTGAATGCTCCCTTCTCGTATCCGAAAAGTTCGCTTTCGATAAGCGTTTCCGGCAGTGAAGCGCAGTTTTGCATAATAAAAATCTCGTCTTTTCGCGGGGATTTAGAGTGAATATGCTTGGCGAAAGTGTCCTTTCCGGTTCCTGTTTTGCCTATGATGAGAACAGGAAGGTCGCTTGAAGCATATTTGTCAGCTATTTCAATGGTTTTTTTTACTTTTTTAGAGTGAGTGGTGATTTTCGATTCCTCAATCAGAACCGGTTTCATCTTTTCATAAACTTCTGTTACATTTATTGTCTTTTCCATCTTCATCAAGAGGCTGGAAAGATCTTCAATTCTGAAGGGTTTCGGGAGAAAATGGTCTTTGGTTTTTACCACTGTCTTTTTAAAATCTTTATCTTTGTAAGCAGTCATGGCTATTATCTCGGTTTTTGGAGAATGCTCCCTAATCCTGTCTAAGACAGAAAATCCTTTTGCATCGGCTATGTGAATGTCAAGGAAGCAGATGTCTATATCCTGTTCTTTAATAATTGCCAATGCCTTCGTAACAGAGAATGCCTGAAATATGCGGTATCCGAATGTCGACAATGCTTCTTTCAGAGTGTCTGAGAAGTTAGGTTCATTATCGATTATTAAAACATTGATTTTTTTTCTCATATCCCGATTATTTTACATTATATATCAAAAGTTGTCAATAGCCAAGTGGGTTATTTTGCCACACAAGATAAACTTTAGGGACAAGTCCCTAAAAATATTGACTTTTTTGGCCGGAGAGATATAATAACTAAAAAGGTTATGTCAGGCGAGAGCCATCCAGACCGGATGGCTCTCTTTTTTTATGCAAAAAAAAGCACTTTTTGTAAGCGACATTCAAAGATATTTCTTCTGCCCCTCATCTAAGGCATATATAAGAGATTCGGAAAAGATAGTCGAAAAAATAAACGTTTTGACCAGGCTTTACGAAAACAGATCGCATTTCATAATTTTCACCGGATTTGTAGACTCCGAAAGACAATCTTCTCCGATGAGGAAGTGGTGGAATCACATGCCCTCTTATGAAGAGAGCAGGTTATATGAAAAACTATACGTGCCTAAGCACTCGTGCATAATCACGAAGTATTCTTATTCAGCCTTCGCGGGAACTCGCCTGGAAAATGAATTGAGGGACAAAAAAGTCGAAGATATCCTGTTCTGCGGAGTCATGACCCATCTCTGCGTGGAGTCAAACGTCAGAAATGCTTTTGAACTTGGATACCTCTGCAGAGTAGTCAAAGACTGCTGCGCATCGTCAAGGCCGTCTCTTCACAGAGCCTCTCTTGCGGTAATGGAGCACGGATTCGCACAAATAACGACATTGAAGGAGATAATTGAAGAGAATAAGTGATTTCGCAGTAATCGGTCTCGGTTGCGCAGGAATGGGAGCCTATCTCCAAATTAAAAAAGAGAGTGAAAATATTATGCTGTTTGAAAGAGGCAGGGTGGGCGGAGACCTTTACCATGCAAACTCTGTGGAGAATCTTTTATTTTCAAAAAGCCTCAGAGGTGCGGATGCATGCAGGCTTATAAAAAAGCAGGTTGAAGGCGAAAAAATAATAAGGGATAATTGTCTCTCTGTATCAGAAGAGAAGGGATTTGTAACTATAAAGACAGAGAGGAAGGAATACGTTTGCCGTTATGCGGTGGTTGCCACCGGAAGGGAGCAGAAGAAAATCGGATTCAGCTTCGGAAAACAGAAGCATTTTTCTTCAGAAGCAAAAGGCAATAAGATATGCATTATCGGAGGCGGGGAGAGGGCTCTTGACTGCGCCGTCTCTCTTATTGAAAAAAACAAAGAAGTCTCTGTCGTTTCAACAGGGACTTTCTCTAAGGTCAATGCATCACTCTTAAGGGAATCTTCACAAGCTGTGTTTTACACAGATTCTTCCGTAATGGATATAGCAAAGGCAGAAAAGTACATTGTAAAATTTGAATTTGGCGGAGAGATTTTAAACAAGGAATATGACGACATAATAATCTCTATAGGCACAA
>JAQVDU010000051.1 GCA_028698175.1 bacterium
ATTGCCTTTGATATTGAAAATAATGTTCCTAATACAAGTATCACCTTAATCGCTGATTTCGTAGAGAGAGAGAGAGAGAAGAAACAATCTGTCTAAATGACGGCACCCCCTTCCGTTTAACCATTATTCCTCCTTTTTTGATTGTTCCATAAAATATTATGCATTTTTGTTATATTTGTCAAGTGGATTTTTTTATAGTGACAAATCATTGAAGAATAAAATAACTGCAAATCAGATTCCCTAAATAACGTACTCGTCCTGGAATGCCTCTCTGTTTTCAGAGAACCATTTGAATGTCTTGAAAAGCCCTTCGTGGATTGATGTCTTCGGTTTGAAGCTCAGAAGTTCCTTTGCCAGGGAGAAATCTCCCTCAAGATTCATCACTTCGCTTTTAGCGCTTCTCACCCTTGCCTTCTCAGTCCTGATTTTCAGTTTTGAATTGCCTATCTTCTGAATAATCGATATAACCTCTGATATCGCATATGATTTGCCTGTTGCGAGGTTGATGGTTTTTCCGAACCCTCTTTGGTTGAAGAGGGATTTAGTGATTCCGTCAACCGCGTCATCCACGTACATGAAATCCCTTTTGGTGTCAATGTTTCCCACCTTTATCATGGCCGCATTGAGAGTCTGATTTATCACAGTGGGGATAATGGAGCGCATTGACTGCCGCGGTCCGTAAACATTGAACGGCTTCAAAACCGTTACAGGAAGGTTGAATGAGCGGAAGTATGAGAGTGCCAGCTCCTCTCCCGCTATCTTGGTGGCGGCGTAGGGAGATTGCGCCTTCAAAGGATGCATCTCGTCCATCGGCACATACTCTGCAGAGCCGTAGGTTTCGCTTGACGATATCACTATCAGATGCTTTGTCTTGTTCTTCATAGCCGCCTCAAGCAGATTGTAGACACCAATGATATTTGTGTCTATGTATGACCTCACAGAGACGTAGGAGTACGGTATCCCTATAAGAGCGGCCATATTGATGACGCAGTCGCAGTTTTTTGTCTCCTCAATCATCATCGAAAGGTCCCTGATGTCACCCTTCACAATCTCGAGATTCCTGTTCTTCTTTACGTACTTCATCTTTCCTATTCCGTTCTCGGCATTGTAAAGGACAAGACCTTTGACCTTGTATCCCTCTTTCAGAAGGGTCTCTGTCAGGTGGCTTCCTATGAAACCGTCCGCTCCTGTCACCATAACTCTCTTCATTTTATGCTCCTTTTCTCTTTTTCCGTCTCCGAGAGGTTTTTTCTTTTCTCTGCTTTTCAGTTCCTTATATTCTTTTCACCATATTACCGGCCCACCGGCAACAAGCGTGCTATTTTTCCGGTCATTGCGAGGCGTCTTCTTTTCTTTTTGAATTTTCTTACTCGTAACTCGCAAGCCGCAACTCAAGATTGATTTCGCTCTTTTACCCTTCACCTCGTACCTAGTACCTCGTACCTCGTACCTAGTACCTCGTACCTCGTACCTAGTACCTAGTACCTCGTACCTAGTACCTAGTACCTCGTACCTACCACCTAACACCTTCCTGTTCGCACCGGCTCACAAGGTTATCAGTGTGCTGTTTTTGTAAACTTCCTTCGCTCTGAGATAATTTTCAAGAGAGCCCACGTCATACCATAATCCTTCATGGACAAACCATCCTGTCTTCTCGCGCCTCTTTATAAGTTTTTCAATGAAATCATTCATGTCTATCCTCTTTTTCCTGAGTTTCTTCATAACTTGAAATGAGAAGACATTGACTCCGGAGAGGGCAAAGAAGCTTATCTCCGGCTTTTCGAGTATGGAGGCGATTCTCTTCTTCTCTATATTCACCAGCCCGTACTCGATTTTCATCTGATGCTCAATCAGAACAAGGGTCGCTTTGTTTGATGATTTTCTGTGATAATCAAGAAGCATTCTGAAATCAATATCGGTTATAATGTCAGCATTGTGCGTTATCACATCCCTAAATCCGCGCTCCCTGAGACAGAGCATTGAACCGGCTGTTCCAAGGGGGGTCTTTTCGACTATGAATGACGAATCGTCAAGCCTGTCTTTGTATTTTTCCTTCAGCTTTGATTTTATCATCTCTGACTTGTAATTGAGGGAGATGAATATGTTTTTGAATCCGTCGGATAGGAATTTGTCTATTATGGATTCTATTATCGAACTGCTTCCTATGGAGAGAAGCGGCTTTGGGGTCTTTAAAGTGAGAGGCCTCATTCTCATTCCCATTCCTCCGGCAAAGATCAAAACTGCGGAGCTTGTTTCGTCATTGCTGAAATCATCGTGTATGAAGATCTTTGCTATCCTCCCGCTCTTGTCGAGAAGAGGAACGTGTCTCACTTTTTCTCTTTCCATTTTTCTCTTGGCGAGGGAGGGCGAATCATCCGTCACATATATGAACTTTTTGTTTGAAATCTTCTTCACGCTCTCATTGAGCTTTGTATGTCTGAGTATAGCCCTTCTTATGTCTCCGTCAGTGATACTTCCGGTCGCCTTACTCTCCTTGTTTACCGTAAAAAGAATCTGTTTGCCCGTTCTGCTCAGCTTTTCGAGAGCCCTCATTATTGTTTCGTTTTCGTCTATCAGATACAGCAGAATATCCTTCATAGAGAATCCCCCTTCAGCGCTTCGGTTACCGATTTTCCAGTTCTCACCATATCTTCGGCATTATACTCTTCATCAAGAGGTATGTTTATTATTCGCATTGAAAGACTGCTTTCTCCCCTCCAAAGGACAGGGGCGTAGACGGATTTTTCAGCAAGAAGTTTTTTTACCGTATCTCTCTTGTCTACTATTAGGGGAAGAGACTGTAGCACAACGCCCAGCTTCGGATTTTTAAAAGGGCACCTTTTCTTTATCTCTTTGAATGAGAGAAGAATTTCAGAATTCTCTCTTCTCCTCTCCGCGGCTTTTTTAATATCATAGGAGTAGATAATTTTCTCCGAGTAGAGGGATATCCTTTTAGAGTTTATCTTTATCTTTTTTTCCGCCTTCTCTGACAGAAGGACATATTCGCTTTCATACCACGGGTCATTGTGATGCTTCTCATATATCTCCCGCAGTATCTTTGCGTCAAGCTTCATGAGATAAAAAGAAGAGTCCCTTGCTCTTGCCCTCTCTCTCTTTTCAAAATTGAGCAGGAACCCCCCGTCAGGAACCGGCAGAATCTTTCTGAAACTTCCCAGTTGAATCTCTCTTCCGAAAGGAAAATCGGAGAGGAGTGAATGCGTGCGGTCTATTACAGGTATGAGATTCTTCTTCTTTGCAAATTCAAAGAGTTTTTCATCCCTTGCCCCGCAGTAATCATTGATGTAAATGTACTTTGTTTTCTTTGAAATGCTCACTGTTTCTACGTCTGCTTTCAGAGTATCTTTGATTGTGTAGAATGCTATGGATGTATCTGTTTTAAGAACTGGATTGAGCATTTCATTGCAGAACAGGTCGGGAAAGAGTATCTCGCCCTGACGAAGTTTTGAGAAGAGATAATAGATGGAGCTTCTTCCCGATGAAAAGAGCAGAGCTCTTTTCAGACTCAGCTTTTCGGCGAAAGAATTCTCTTCCTTCATGATATTCTTTATGTCGAGCATCCTCTCAGAGCCGATTATTCTCATCTCGCCTCTCTGACAACCGTTTTTATTCTCTTCTCTGCAAGAAGCGAGATTATTGATTCGAAGCTCTCTTCATTCATTCCTATCTCCTCCGGAGTGAGGATTCCGCCGCTTCTCTGAGGATTTTTCAGAAGCCAGTATGAGAATGCGCCGAGCGAATATCCTGTCGTGCGCTCCATTGCCGAGTGTTTTTTGTCTGCAAAATCGATTATTTCATACTCTATTCTCTTTTTCTTTCCGCCCTTTGTTCCTTCTCCTATAACCCGCATCAAAAGAACGTCTCTCACGTTTTTGTATTTTATTCTTTTGAGAAGCTCAAGGGATGTCTTTCTCGGGCATGTATCCCCTGCCTTATCTTCAAAGTATCCCATTTCAAACAGAAATTTTATCTTTTCGATATGCCCTTTATACCTCATTGTCTTCTCCTCAAGATTTTTAACGCTCTTCAGGGTCTTCGACAGAGTTCTAAGTCCGTCAGTATAGAATGCATCGAGGGGTTCGAATCCTTTGAATTCAATCTTCTCAACTCCGGTGAGCGGTTCAACTGTCAGCCGCTTGAAATTCCTTTGGATCTTCGCCTTTCTCTCATACTCTGAGACAAGGTCTTCAGGCGACCATGTTATCGAGTAACCAAGCGGGGGCAGATTCTTTTCAGGCATGCCTCCCACGTAAATTTTTATTGTCTCTGCTTTGTCGAATGATTTGTACAATCTCCCTGCCATAAGGTTTGACGTGCCGGGAGCTATCCCTGCGTCGGGGATTATCGTCACTTTGTGCTTTTTTGCAAGCGAATGAAGCTTTAATGGGTCATCCTCCGAATATGAAACGTCAACCATATTAACGCCTGACGCTATAGCGCCGAGCTGCGCCATTCTCCCCAGCCGCGCCGGAAGAGCGGATATGGCCAAATCAAAGTTTTTCACAGCTTTGGCAACGTCCTCAAAGCAAGAGAGAGATTTCTTTGTTGATTTGAAGCCGGCCTTTGCCGCTTCCTTTAGATTATCATTGTTTACGTCTATGAACGATACTTCCGTGTTTTTCTCCCTCAGAAATTCCCCGGCAGTAAGTCCCTGCCGCCCTGCTCCCAAGATGATTGCTTTTTTCATTAAATCTCCTTTTTTTTCATTTTATGCTTTGCAAAGAAAAAAGTCAATGATTTAGATTGTTGACTTTTTGTTATAACTTGTCATAATTGTTTAAAATAAAAACGGAGGTAGCGTGAAAAAATCAATATTTCTTATTATCTCATTTATGACAGTGCTTCTCCTCTCTGCAGGATGGTTTGATTCGGATGATGACGGATATCTTCTAAATGACCCGTCAAACAATTACAAACTCAATCTCAATTACGAAAAAGGATTCATAGGAGTTTTAAGCCACAAGATACAGTTCGGAGTCAATGGTACATACTTTGATTATGTCGCCGAAGGCGGCCAGAACGTGCTTCTTCCCTTCGAAAGGTTCACAGCAGAAGTAAAGATCGGTAAGAGCAATTCATTCACTCTCCTTTACCAGCCGCTGAACATTGTCACGGAAGAGTTTTTGGAGAGAGATATAACGGTTGACTCAATTCTATTTCCTGCCGGCACTCCGGTGGCTTTGACCTACGGTTTCTCATTCTACCGTCTCAGCTGGCTCTATGACTTTCTTAAAAGCGACGACAGAGAGCTCGCTTTCGGATTGTCCTTCCAGATAAGGAATGCCAACATACAGTTCGCGTCCAAAGACGGAGACCTTCTCACAGTAAACAACAACATAGGCCCCGTGCCGATACTAAAGGCGAGAGGATCTTTTCCTTTGGAGAACAAACTCTATTTCGGATTTGAGGCTGACGGATTCTATGCGGACGGCAAGTATATAACAGGTTCAGCCAATGATTTCATAGGAGCGATTTATGACGCGTCCGTGAGAATGGGCGGAGAGCTGAGAAAGAACCTCGACGGATATATCAACCTTCGATTTGTCGGCGGAGGCGCAGTCGGAACGGATGAGAGCTATGACGGTCAGGGCGACGGATACACCAAGAACTGGCTGCACACGGTTGCGCTCTCTATCGGCTTTGTTTTGAAATAATACTTTATTGACAATAACCGGTAAAGTGGTAAAATCGGTAAAAAAAGAAGGATTATGATGAAATCTAACGACAGACTCTTTCAGTTTTTTATTCTTATTGCGGCGATGACTTCTCTTGTCTCGCTTGAGAAGACCTCATGGTCTATGAATTTCTTTTTGTTGCCATCCATAGCATTCACTTTCACCGGTTCTATGATATTTCTAATCCACGAAAAGCATATCATCAACAACTTCATGCGCACCTACAAAGGTGGTCTGAAGGCGGGGCTGACGGCCGCGATATTTTTCTTCGCTCTTTACTTTTCAATTCATTTTCTTTCAGGGGGCGCGGCATTTATAATTTTTCTTTCATCCTATATTGCCTACAGGATTATAAAGAGAAAGGTTTATCCCGCTCTTTTAGCTGTCTTTGCATCTCTCGTCTTTGGATTTTTACTGCCCTCTTCGACTCCCTCGGCCATAGCGCGGATTTTGATCATTCTCTCCTCATTCGCGGCAGGTACGGTTCTTATGTTCATGCTCAGGGAAACTCTATCCGAGTTCGCAGAAAATCCAAAGGAGAGCCTCTGCTACGCCAATGTCATAATTGCTCTTATATCCGTTCCCCTCTTCTTTCTCACAAAATCAGGACAGGCCGCAATTCTTACAGGAGAGGAGAAGACGCATCTTTTTCTTTTAACCTTTGTCTATTCTTTCCTTGCTTCTTCGCTTCTTATCCTTCAACCGGGAGCGATGAGGCCGGACAGGAGAGTTATGGCGGTTTCTGCCGCCATATCCGCCGCAGTTTTATCGCTCTTCTTCTTCTCTTTATATTTTATTGCCGGGGTTCTCATAGCTCTTATCGCATTGTTTTTTGAAGGATTCAGCTTAAAGAAAAAGGGAATCGGAGTGACTGAAACAATGGCTATTATGACTCTCTCAGCCATTCTGCTCTCAATGGTTCTTCCTCTGTATGATAAGGTGCGAAGCGAGATTATGGTGAGAAACGATAAAAAGCTCTTTGAAGAAAATAAGGAAGAGAAGATAGAGAATGCAATAAAAATCGGCGGATACTACATTAAATCCGCCGACAACAGAATAAAATTCGTCTATAAAACAGACAAATCAAAATTCAGATGGTTTACCGCCGAATAACCGAATATACCTGATTTTTCACCTTTTCGCAGGTTATTTTGACAGAATCAAGCAGTTTATCCGCCTCTTCAAGCTTCTCACTGCAGTATTTTTCATCCTTCAGGTTCTTCAGATTTATCAGCACGTTCATGTAGGCGCCTTCAGCGCATCCGAGCGCGTTTATAGCCGCCACGCCTGCGTCTGAAATTGAATTGACGTTTCCTATTATGCTCACCCTGTCCATAAGATGCAGTGTCTCTTCAACCTGCTTCATTGTCTTCAGAGGCACTTCTATAGCCGCCTTTGTCGCCTCTTCAAGAAGCTCCTCTCTTCTCTTTGCCTCAATATCAGTCTTTTTCGGCATTTTAAAAGCTGCCATATAGGCGTTGAACGCCTCAGTATCGTCGTCTATGAGGTTTAAAAAAGCATCCTTCACCCTCTGCGCTTCAGAGGCTATTTTCTCAACTTCCGCAGAGTCTTTTTCATACCCTTTCTTCATGAATGTCAAACTCGCGACCATGGAGACGAGAGAAGATGCTATGGCTCCGTTAAGGGCGGCTACGCTTCCTCCTCCGGGGGCAGGAGAATCGGTTGAAAGCTCGTCGCAGAAATCATTTATTTTCATTTCAGCCAGATGCTTGCCGCCTGAGCTTTTCCTGTAGGCGTATTCAATAACCTTTTTGTCGATGTCGAAAGGATAGAGATGGTCGAGACCCAAGGACTTGACCGCTATGTGTATAAGCTCCCTCTCCGGGACTCCGGCCGATTTTCCCTGTTTCTTAAGAAAATACTCTCCAGCCTGAATGAGCGCATCTTTCGGAATAAGCCCCACAAGCTCGCTTCCTGTTGCCATGAGGCCTATCTTAGCCGCCTCCTCTGCCGCAGTCTCATATGCTATATGGGGAGGAGTCACCTTCCAGTTGGTGAGATTGATTGAAATCTGAGCCACCTTGTACATATCAATGTACCATCCGATAGCCCTGCACTCCTTGAGCCGACCGGGTGTGAAGACTGTCTCTCCCTTTTCGTTTTTCACTATTTTGCCGTTTGCGTCCTTCTTTGCGCTCCCCTTCTCTCTTATCGCGTTAGCGACAGTTGTGGCGAGCTTCGCGTCGCGCGTATTAAGATTAATATTGTATGCTATGAGGAAATCCCTCACTCCGATAACTGTGGCTCCGCTTTTTTCATTGAACTTGGGTTCGCCGAAATCAGGTTTCCATTCGGGAAGGTTTATCTTCTCTTTAAAACCCTCATACTCTCCCTCTCTTATGTTTGCAAGGGATTTTCTGTTTTGCTTTGTGGCAGAGTATTCATACAGGTAAACCGGTATGAAGAGTTCGTCAGCCACTCTCTTTGCAAGCTTTTTCGAAACCTCTACGCACTCCTCGACCGTGACTCCGTTTACCGGAATAAGAGGGCACACGTCGGTTGCTCCCATCCTCGGGTGCTCTCCTCTGTGGCTGCGCATATCTATAAGTTCTGACGCCTTCTTTATGGCGAGGAATGCCGATTCGACAACCGAATCGGGCGTTCCGATGAATGTGACAACGGTTCTGTTCGTGTCTGCGCCCATGTCAACGTCAAGCAGCATCGAACCGTTCACGCTTGTCAAAGCGTCAGTTATCTGCTTTATGACAGCGCTGTCCCTTCCTTCGGAAAAATTAGGCACGCACTCTATGAGTTTCAAAACAACCTCCTGATTATTGCTCGTGTTTTACTATGTCGTATTCCTTCAGTTTGTACTGCAGTGTTCTCAGGCTTATGCCGAGAACGTCGCTTGTCTTTTTCCTGGAGTATTCATTCTCCTTCAAAACGTTTATTATGTGCTCCCGCTCAACGTCCTTCAGCTTCTTCGAGAAGACCTCCCTTCTGATGATATTCTTATGTGAAATCTCCGGAGGCAGGTCGTCAATCGCAATAAGCTCGCCCTGAGCCATCACTATAGCGTGCTGCATCATATTCTCCAGCTCACGAATGTTGCCCGGCCAGTCATACTGCATAAGAACGCTCATAGCTTCGCTTGATATTCCGTCCACGCCCTTTGACTTCGTGTTAAGCTTGTTGAGAAGATACTTGACTAGAATGGGTATGTCGTCTTTCCTGCTTCTTAGGGGCGGAATGTCTATCTTTATTACCTTCAGTCTGTAGTAGAGGTCCTCTCTGAAAGTTCCTTTCTTCACCTCGTCTTCCAGCACCCTGTTTGTCGCTGAAATTATCCTCACGTCAACGTCTCTGTCCTCAGTGTCTCCTATTCTCCGTATCTTGTGCTCCTGCAGTACGCGAAGAAGCTTCGTCTGTATGGTGAGAGAGAGGTCTCCCACTTCGTCTAGGAAGAATGTCCCTCCGTCGGCCGCTTCAAAGAGACCCACTTTGTCGGACATTGCGCCAGTAAAGGAGCCCTTTTTGTATCCGAAGAGTTCGCTCTCGAGAAGGGTCTCAGGCAGAGCGCCGCAGTACTGGGTGATGAATTTTTTATCCTTTCTCGAAGAATTATGGTGTATGGCCCTCGCTATAAGCCCCTTTCCTGTGCCGCTCTCTCCGTGGAGCAGAACCGGCACGTCAGTATTGGAGATCTTTTCAAGAAGCTCTGTCACCTGCCTCATCTGCTTAGAAGCGCCGATAATGTCCTCAAAATGGAACATTGAAGATATTTCATTCTTGAGGCTTTTGTTTTCAATTGCGAGAGAGTTTGTGAGCTTTGCATTCTCTATGCTCAGAACAGCGAGGTTGGCGAATGCGTTCATGAATTCGAGCGCCTCCTCGTCAAAGACCTTCTTGGTTGTCTGCGAATCAAGATATATGACTCCTATTGTGCGGTCTATTCTCTTGAGCGGCACTACAATTATAGAGCGGAGGTTGTACAGAGCGACCGACTGGTTCTCCGTGAATCTCGGGTCTGACATAGCATCGGACGTTCTTATCGCCTCCCCGCTCTGCAGGGCATTATAGACAGAGGTCATTGATATCTCTTTTGAATTGATGATGTTCTCTTTTCTGAGGTTTCTGGCGACCTCCACCTTCATCTCCTGGCTCTTCTCGTCGGATATCATGAGAAATCCGCGTTCGGCGTCGACAGTATTTATGGCAATATCCATTATCTTCTCGAGCAGTTCGCCGTAATCCCTTATTGAGTTTATGACCTCGCTCGCCTGGTAGAGGGATTTGAGTATGCTCACGCTTTCCGGAAGCTCTTTTTTCATTCGCTCTCCTTTCAGAATATAGAGAATGTTACTGAATTTTCGCTGAAATTACCGTATACATCGTACGCTCTCAGATATAGACGGTATGACCCTTCGTTTAAAAGCTCTCCTATGTATGCGCTTCTCTTAGTGGAAGGAATGTTGTTGCTCTCATACGCCTGTTCCTCTCCGTTGAAGATTTCCAGATTGAAGTATGATTCAAACAATACTTCTTCAAAGGTCCACTTGACTGAATCGGGAAGAGTAAAAGAACCGCCCTCTTCAGGCGCAGTAATTTCGGGAATTGATTCGACGAATCTCACGAGGTTCGCCTCGCCGCTTTTGATTATCTCCCCCGATTTGTCATAGACGTCCATGCGGCATTTCTTCCCCTGAAGGTCGTATATCTGAAAGAATCCGTTGTCCTCCGGAAAATTCAAAGAGCAGGCCGCAAAGGAATCAAGCTCAAAGACCTCCATCTTGAATCTTACCGAATCCATAGTCATGACGCACGAGTCGATGTCCTCTATCCCGTCCATTTCTCTTATGATGCCCGTGTAGTTCACGTCATAGTCAAGCGTATCCGTGAATGATTTGATTTTTCTGACAGAGGAATATGCTTTAAACTCCTCAATCACGGGTATGAAATTGAGAGTCGCGATTATGTCAAGAACTTCGCCTGTATTTGCAGTGGTCTCCATTTCAAAGGTTCTGTATCCGTCAGCATGAATTCTAATTCTTAAAACCCCCTTTGCAACCGTTCCAAGGTAGAATTCTCCTTCAGCATCTGTTTCGAACTCGAGGGTGTCATTCAGAATTATCAGAGCACCTTGATTCGGATTCCCATGCTTGTCCTTTACGTAAATTGAAAGAGATGCCTTTCCGAATGGATTCAAATTGTCGTACCTGGAGTCGTGAGGCACGTCAATGTAGCATGAAGCCAGAGCCAAAACAAGAGGCAAAACGAAAATAAAGAATCTTTTCACCATATTACGTCAAAGAGATTGAATGCATACGCGGACAACATAATGTCAAATGCGAACCTGTTTATCTTCGACCAGAGATTGTATTCATTGTAGTATTTTTCGGCATCCTCCGAAGTCACTGCGTCATAGTACCTTTCTTTGGCGTTCAGCGTGATTACAAAAGAGCTTAACGTGCCTATAAGAGAGGCGGCGAAGAGAGAACCCATAGCTATTCCCTTGGTCTTCTCATCCATGTCGAACTGACCCCATCCGGGCATAAAAGCCGATTTGAGTATCAGATTTTGCCTCGTGAATCTGTAAACCTGCTGGCCGGGGTTTATCATGTAGTACTGAGGGGATTCTTTTATCAGAAAGGATATCCTCTCCTTTGCCTTTGAGAATACATGTATTATCTTGGGAGAGACGAACTCTTCGTTGAGAGAGTAATCATTGTTCATCGTGAGTATGTTTTCGAAGTGCTTCTGAGCATTGAGAGTGTCTCCGATGGCAACGTAGGCAAATGCAATGTAAGTGGAAAGGTTGATTTTGTCCTGCTTCTCCATCTCTGCTCCGGCCTTCAAAAAAAGCTCCTCTCCGCTCTCTATTGCCTGCTTGTACTCGCCGGTTTCATAAAAGACAATGACGTCGTTTATTGACGCGGAAAAGAGGAAAAGAGTGAAAACCGCTCCTGTCAGAATGAATAGAATTTTCGTAGGACCTCCTCTTCTGAAATTATTATTTCATCCTCTATCGCAGGATAATTCGAATTTACAAGTCTTATGGAATGCGGACCCGTAAGAAGCTGCAGAGAATCGCTCAGGGGCGTGGTGCCCAGGAGCTGTCCGTCTATGAAGACGTCCGCCCAGGGACGCACGACTATTTTAAGGAATCCGTATGCCTTTTCAAGCTCAACGCTGATTCTAAGGATGCTGTCCTTCTCAATTGAAATCTCCTTTCTGTAATCCTTTCTGTTGGGATGCTTCAGAAGGAGGGTGTACCTGCCGCTTTTGAGTTTTATGTTTTCATCTATGGGTGTTCTGTCATAGAGCTGTTCATTCACGTATACGTCAGCCCATGGAGAGGCATTCACTGAAAGGTAGCCCCACTCCTCCACAAGAACTTTTCGTTTCATTTCAAAGAAAACCGTGTCATTGGTGAGAAGGGTTAAGAGAGTGTCTCTTCTCTCAAACTCATCCGAAAATGTCGTAAGCATGAAAGAACCCTTGTCGAGGGAAATGACCTGCGGCGTCTGCACTATTATCGAATCATTTATCTTCACCTGCACTCCCTGCGGCGATGAATTGATGAAGAGAAAGGGCTTCTCTTCATTGTTCGGAAGGTAAACTGTGCGCACTTCTCCGGCTGTTTTAAGGTATGAGTAAATCTGGAAAAAGACGGTCGCCGCAAGAATAAGTATCAGAACGGACAGGACTGCGGCCTGAACTCCCCGCCTCTCCCTCTTCACTCGGATGACTATTCCAGTCTTTCCACAACCCTCTGCGTGTCGAATATGAACTCTCTGAACTCTTCCTTTGTTATTCTGCTCTCCAGCTGTGAAAGAACCGCGAGTAGGTCATCTCCGCTCTTCGGCCTCTTGGCTGAATCCCTGTTGAGCATTGCCTTTAAAATGTCAACCACTACCTGAGGCACCTCCTCCGCGTTGAAATCAATGTTTAACGACTGGAAGTATAAAATGTTGTTTATCGTCTCGAACTGGTCTTTGCCTTCGAACGGATTCTTTCCGGTCAGCATCTCTGCAAAGGTTATTCCGAGAGAGAAGATGTCGGATGCCACGCTGAGCTGTTTGCCTGTCAACTGCTCCGGCGGAAAGTATGCTGGCGTGCCCATGTACGTGCCTGGATTTGTCACATTGACAGATTCGCTTCCGAATGCAAGTCCGAAATCCGTCAGCTTGACAACCCCTTCGTCGGAAATCATTATATTGTCAGGTTTAAGGTCCCTGTGCAGAATATTGTTCTTATGGACGTGGTTTAGACCCTTTAAAACCTCATTGAGTATGTAAAGCGCAAATTTTACCGGAATTTTTCTCTTGTCTTTCACTATCTGTTTTAGGGAACGGCCCTTTATGTATTCAAGTACAATAAACTTATCCCCCTCTTTCTCATAGAAATCGAATATCCCCACGATATTTTCATGCTGCAATTTTCCGAGAAGAGCAGCCTCACGCCTGAACCTTTTGACAAAATTTGCATCCTCCGACAAATGAGGGTGCAATTTTTTAATAACAACCTCTCTGTTGAGAGAAATCTGCACTCCCTTATATATGGTTGCCATGCCGCCGGTTGCGATTGTCTCTAAAATCTGGTATTTTTCATCGTGTCTGTTATTTGACATAATCTTATAATTTTAATGTCAATATTGCGCCGTGTCAACCCCCCCGAAGCGAGCCACTTGAAAATATCGGAAAGATAACCTATCATTGACAAAAAGGAGGAACCAATGAACAGTGAGTTCAAAAGCGTGTATAAGGTTATTGAGGATTCCATCGGATGGGCAGAGACAAAGGACACTGAACTTCTCTATTCCTGCTTCAGCCATGACGAGAACCTCTTCTGGTTCACTCCAGAATCGAACGGAACTCTTAAGGGGTTTGACAATTTTGTATCTCAGGTGAACTCATTCTTTCTCGATAAAAGATTCAAATCCATCGGTCATGAAATAAGGGATATGAAGATTGATTTTTCAAAAAACAGTGACGTGGCATGGTGGTCATGCATGCTTGACGACATTAATGAATGGGACAAAAAGAGGTCAAGCTGGATAAACGTGAGGTGGACAGGAGTGCTCGAGAAACGCGAAGGAAGGTGGGTTATTG
>JAQVDU010000139.1 GCA_028698175.1 bacterium
CATCTTCTAACAGCCAACAATTCACCGGCACGCCTTTTCCGTCATTGCGACGAGTCTTCGAAGAAGCAATCTCTATGCTTCTATTCGGTGGTTTTTGAGTATAAATCATCCCACTCGGGGTTTTTTGATTCAACAAGAAGTTCTTTCGTGCGCCTATTGCCACCCTTAAGTTGTTTCTCTCTTGCTATTGCATTTTCAATGTTGTCAAGAACTTCATAATAAACCAATCTCTTGACATTATACTTCTTCGTAAAAACCTTCAACAAATCCTTGCTTGTGTTCGTATACACTTTTGATTAATTTTTTTGTCACTCCAATGTAAAGAACTCTGTGAATTTTGCTCGATAAGATGTAAACATAAAAGTCCAAAATACACGCCTACTGCCACATAGAGATTGCTTCACTTCGTTCGCAATGACCAAGCAAAGCAGATATAATCTGATAAGTTAAAAAAAGCCGACTATTCGTTTGTCCAAATTTCGTTAAAACACAAAAACAAAGAGCATGTGGAGGATTCCGAATGTCAATGCAAGTCCTGCAAGTATTTTGTGATGAAATATTTTAAGCTTCAGCTGTCGCATAAATATTCCGCCGAAAATCGTTATGACCATAAATATAAAACATGTGAGTCCTGTTAAAAGTTCCATCATTCTCCCTCCTTCATTTCAAGTTTTTCCTTTCTGCTTCCGAATATGTTGCATGTTGCCGATATTTCCACAAGAGTATCCTCATCTGACGGTTTATAAAGAAAATATGCCTCTTCAAACTCCTTTGCCGACTGTCTCGAAAGTTTGATTTCAGCCCGGTCTTTCCCGTTTATGATGAGCTTTACGGACTTAACATAATGGGCTGTTACTGATGGAACCGAATGGCTCACCTTGACATAGATAAAATCAAATGAGTCATTGTAAGACATTTCTATCTCTGAAGGTCCGTGTCCAAAAAGTGTTAGGGAGAGAAGAAATGCCAGAACAAAAACTATTCTCTTCATACAATCCTCCTTTTTACATACTAAAGTATATACAATTAAAATGGCGTAAGACAAATAGGATAGGCGCTATAACCTAAATAATTATCAATCTCTTCCAGGGGTAGAGAATGGTCGGTATTTCTCTTGTGACCTGATTTTAAAACCTCTATAAGCCCGTAAGAATGCAGTTTCTGCAGTTTAATCACGCCAGTCAAAAACGCTGAAAGGTTCATAACATCAATTTTAATTGTTATGTCTGCATTTCCTTTGTCCGATATAATCGCTTTATCAGGTAAAACATAGATTTCCCTGCTGTTGTCAGGCAAGAAATTGTCAGTAATTTTCAGTTTGAAAGAGGGGCAGTTTGACCTTCCTCTTCTCATTACAATTCTTTTTATGAACCTCTCTGAATTGATTATTCTGTACATCATTGCAGTATTGTCAGTTGCTACCTGATGGGCAACGAGAGGCCGAAGGTTCTCAGAACCGTCCCTCGGGTCTGAAAGAAGGTGTATAAAATCCGGATCATATGCGTCTACCTCTATTCTGTCAATCTGGTCTTTTTGAGTGTGAAGAAATGTCGAAAACTCCCGTATAACATCCGCCTCATCTGCAATCATTATATGGACATCCATCTGTTCCCTTAAAAAGTTTTCCTTCCAAGTGTTTTTAAGTCCAAATGCCATATAACCCTTTATCCTTCCGCCGTCCTCATATACAAGGTATTTGACTGCTCCCTCTTTCAGGGATTTTTCGAAACTCTTCTTCTTTTTCAAAAACATTCCGTGGTTCTTTCTTGCGAATTCGTCATAGCATCTATGCAGTTTATCTGCATTCTTTAAAACAGCATACCTCAGATGGCTCTTGACTTTGTAGTCAGTGAATGACGAGGGCTTTCCCTTGAAACAGAAAAACCTTGTGCCGAAACAGAAACCCATCTTTTTGTAAAATTCAGGGCTGAACGCATATAGAGAGGCAATTTCATAATTTTTACCCCTAAAATACTCAAGAAAGTGCTGCAAAAGGTCTTTTGCAACATGCTCCTTCTTCTTAAGAAGGGAGACAGCCACAAGTCCTATGCCTGCCATTGGAATTATCTCTTTGCGGTTGTTCATTTTGAATTTATAGTATAATGCTCCTCCGAGAAGCTCTTCTCCTTCAAAGATTCCCACTGCCGAAACGTCTCCTTCGCTCTCTTTTACCGATTTCTTCAGTCTCTTTTCAAGGTTTTCCTTATCCTTCTTCGCAGAAAGCTTCATTCCCGGATATGCAAGGGAGACAATATCCACAAACTCTCCGTATTCGCCTGATTTCAGTTCCCGCACAATCCTTTTTGTCATATGTAATATAACTCCATGTTGCCGAAGACCGTGTTTGCATCAATGAAAATAGCTTCATCAGCGGAATCCGGCTTGTTTGTGAAAGAGTTCTCTCCGAAATTGACTGTGCCTCCGACAGGGTCCTTTGCCTGTCCGAAGACAGAGCTCATGCTGATGACATACTTTTTGTCTTTGGACAGATAAACCTTTCCGTCTCCGAAAATAACATTAATCTCCACCCTCTTTCCCTTCTCGAATTCGGTCTTAGACAGATCGACCTCGCCGGAAGAGAATATCACGTTATACTCCCTCTGCGAAGGCATTGCTTCAAGCTTGGAGTCGCCGAATATCACAGTGCTCTTGTGCTTTCTGAATGCATTGCCAGTGAAAATCATTATCCCCACATAGATAAATAGCAGGGCGAGAATTGTCTTGAAGATGGGTATCGATATGTGGAAGTATGTTGAAACAAGAATGAGTCCGCCTATCACCAGAAGCAGAGTTCCCCAAAAGATTGATGATTTTGATTTATTGCACATGGTATCTCCTTTGTTTTTTTATTATTTTATATTAATCGCCTTGCGCTGTCAAGAATGAGGTGTTCTCCGGGAAATATGGAATGTAAGGGGACGGTGCTTGTAAATTTGTAAATTTTTCCCAATAAAAGTTCGTGAAGAACCCCGCGGGAATAAATGGAAGTTATGGAAGCTTGAATGTATTGTTTGAAAAATGTTAAAAGAACAGTTTAAATGATATGAAAGCGAATTACATAACTATCAATCCATACGCTATGATT
>JAQVDU010000052.1 GCA_028698175.1 bacterium
CTTCGACGCGGGAGGTGATTACAGATTTGATTATTTCTATTTCGACAGAACAAATTATTTCTCCGCCCACACCCTGACGGGAAGGATTACGAACGAGAGCAGTTTCGTAAAATTCCACACAGAGTTTTACGGAAGGTTTTACAATGGCGACTCAAGGTATGTGATAACCTATCCTGACATTGATTTTTCCATTCTCGGTTTCGTGCCTCCGGCATACATACAGCTTTTTAACGAGACCGAAATAAGCCAGCTTTATCTCTCATTCTATTTCAATTCAGTGAACATAAAGGCGGGAAGGATGCCCGTAAAATGGGGAATATCCGAAATCTACTCCCCGGCAGACATATTCACCCGCGAACTGCCGTTTAGCGTCTATTCAATTGCATCTGGAGTTGAAGCGGCATCAGCATCATACTCTGCAGGAGATTTCACATTCACCGCAGTCTATTCTGACGGTGAAGAGTATGAAAAGACAAAGCAGGGAATCTCTGTGGAGCATCTCTCCGGAATCGGATCTGCAAAACTCTCTGTCGGACATTTTTTCAGGGAGCAGGTTTTTCTTTTATCTGCCGATACTGTAGAAAATCTGATGGGGAGCCTCTCCTTTATGGGAGATTTTCTCGGACCCGGCACGTGGGCTGAAGCGACTCTCTTCAAGGATGAGAGAAACAAAAGGCTCTATCTCACGGCGGGAGTCGATTATACTCTCTTTGAGAGGTTTTACCTGATGGCTGAGGGATTTGTCAATTTTTCCGGACTTGATGCGCCCTACAATGACCTTGCCCATATCAACAGGCTTCTAAACGGCGATTTTGTAATGGGCAAATATTACCTCTTCTCAAACATAATCATAAACAGGGGAGAAAAATTGGAGGGCGGAATAGTCTCTGCTTCTAATCTTGATGATTTTTCATCGATTGCCGGAGTGATGCTGAAATGCTCGCCGAGAACAAACATAAGTTTTTCATTAAGCGGAGTGGGCACCACTGGCGGGAAGCGGGATGAATTTTTCCGGGTTCCCTTCGTTACCTATTTCGAAATATATTATTCCTTCTGACCTATTCCATTGTTTTGCAGTCTACAAGATACTGAGAACAAAAATTGGTTTTCTTTTTTGCCTTCAATCCCTTCATAGGCAGCAGGCGCACTGAGAGCGGCTTTGAAAGCTTTCTTGAAAGCGTGGCAGTATCTAAAAGAATGGTGAATACCCTTTCAGTTTTTATGCTTCCGGAGAGTGGTATCGTATCAAGCCCGCAGCCGCATACGCTCGAAAGTAGGAGTATCCTTTCTATGTTCATCACGTTCCTGTCGGAAAGCTTTGCTAGAATAAGGTCTTCGCACACAGGCAGCATCAGCCCGCAGTAACCCACCCTCTTTACTTTCACGTTTTTTGCCGCGTCAGTGATTAAACCGGCAATTGCAAGGTAATCTGCCCCTGTCTTTTCTTTGAGCATTTCAAATGCTCCCATAACAGATTCGCTCTTTTTCAGGCCAGGCGCAAATGAAGTGTCTGTGCCGAGGTAATCTATCTTCGACTTTACTGATGCCCTCTTCGAAACGTCTTCAATTCTCTTATATACCTTATTGAGAGTCCCAAGAAGAGCATCACCCGCAGAGGAGAGATTCTTTGCGGAGGCGAATGATTTCTGCAGAATGTCGCCGTTCTCGAGTCCTACGGAGAATCCTCTCGCAGTTGCATATGACGCCGGATAATAAGGGGTGTGGGGAGCAATGTTCATTGATACGCAGTGGTTGAAATTTTTGTTCATTCCGAGTGAGGATATCTCCTTGACTGCATAGGCGGCCCTTCGAATCATTTCTTCGTCCGAGCACAAAACCTTTGTGGAAGCGGAGACATTCCTTGTCTTCGCCAAAACGCTCTTCAGAAGTTCGGAATTCGAACTGAACTCTCCGTAATTGACGAATGTAATGCCGAAATCCTCGCACACGTCTTCAAGCATTAGCGCGCTTTTAACGTCCTTCTCGCTTTTTATGAAATCGGAGATGTTCGTGGTGACCCTTACTGTCTGCGGAGCAAATCCAGCCTTTGCGAACTCCGATTCCGCCATCTTCGCCTTTGAAAGAAAATCAAGAAACCCGTCATCTATGAAGAGATTTTTAAATCTGTAAAAAAAAGTGACAGTGCGTACTTTCATTTTTTCTCCTTTTTTCATATCTTAACTGTTCAAACGCACTTTGTCAACATTGCGGCGGGGGTGAAAAATGTGAATTTTCATATAATTTCTATATTTGAGTATATGCTTGACTTTTTGCCTTTGTGAGCTATGATTGGTTCATGGAAAAAACAATCCTTTCGGAAATTGCTGACATATTTACCGGAATGGTTCTGCCGAAAAAGAGTTTAATGCTTCAGGCGAAATCCCCCTTTTCAAAGAATTCGCTGAGAGAGTACAGAATAATAAGCATTGCAGACGTAAGCGACCGGGGAGAGATTTCGAGGGAGCTTGAGACAATGACATTTGAGGATTCAATGAGGATCAAGAAATACTCGGTAAAGTATGACGACATAATAGTGAGCTCGAGGGGAACAAGAATTAAGAGCGCCCTTGTGGGTCCGAGTGTGCGCGACAACACCCTTATATCTTCAAATCTGATTTGTGTCAGAATACTCGAGAGAGAGGACTTCCCGCCGGAGCTTATCAACTTTTTCATGCGCTCCCAATTCGGAGAATCATCACTGAGGCGCATTTCGAATGCCCCGTCAGGCGCGGTCAACCTGAACGTAAAAACGCTCGGTTCCTTTAGGGTGCCTAATTTCAGCAGAGAAGAGGCTGAAAGGATTATGGAGGCTGTGAGAACAATGAATGAAATAGAGAATCTCATGATGGAGCAGAGGAGCGTTTTCGAGATTTTTAAAAAGAGCGCCGAAGAGAAATTCCTGAGGAAATATGAAGACAAACCTGAGTGAACTGAGAAGAGCTTCGCGCAGACTTTGGAACGAACTGCGCGCTTCCGATGAGCCGGAGAATGTCTTTTACATCCTCTCTTTGATGCTTATCCAGCACCTTTCATTCTCGAACGAATTGAAGAGAAGCTATTTCAGGAACAACATGGATTTCTTCGGCCTTATGCTGAAAAAGAGCAGGCTTGACGAAGAGGTGAACGGAATTCTGAAAAACTTTTCCATAGTCAATTCATCGCTTGCGCTTTTAACAAAGAGAACCGACTTCAGAAAGATCGGCAGAACTCAGGAGAGGCGCGACAAAGCCATAAGTTCTCTTTTGATGATACTTACTGATATGCAGAAGAGAATTGAGGTGCGCAGAATAAATGAGTCAATGCGGTTTCTAACAGGTAAAATGATGGAGTATTATTTCTGGGCAAAGAAAAGCAATGACGGGGAACGCGAAATAAAGCAGTCAGTAAAGAAACTTTTGTTTTCTTTCTCAAACGCAAAGAGCAGTCAATGCATATACCTTCCATCTGCCGGAAACGGAGAGGGATTGGAGGGGATTGACTCTCTCCTGTGCGGCGAGAAAGGCGGAAAAATTAATTTCTTCGGAAGCTCATGCCAAAGCGATGATTTTGCGGTCTTTGTTCTTTTGCAATACTTCTTTTCCCAAAGCTGCTCATTTGAAGCAACCCTGAGGTCTAAGACCTGTTTTGAAGAGCCATTCGCTGATGAGGCAGGAAAGCTTATGAAATTCGACATGATAGTGGCCATGCCTGAAAGGAAAATTCCGACGCAGAGGGAGAGAAAGCTGATGAAGCAGGCTGAAGGTCTGCTGACAGTTAAACTTGGTAACGAGAATGACAGAACAGATTTCTTTTTAAGTTTCATGCTCTCGTCACTGAATGATGACGGTGTGCTAAACATGATTGTCCCATACTCCTTTCTGACATCAGAAGAGAATTCTGTCAGAAAGTACCTTGTGGATAATGACCTGCTCTTTCACGTAGAAAACCTGCCATTGAATGTCTTCACCGGAGAATCCTTTCCGGCCGCCTTTATCTCAATCAGGATGAAGAAGAGCGATGAGATACGGGGGATGACTGTATTCAGAGCGGGAAGAGAGGGAAAAAACAAGCTCGTTTCCAACAAAAAAATAGCGGATAACCGGTACAATCTTTCCGTCTCCAGATATGTGTCGCCAAGCGTGCCGGTTCAGAGAGGGGACGTAAAAACTATTCTTGACCGGCTTGACAGAATAAGTTCCGAAATCCGCTCAAGGATCTATGATTTAGGGTTTCTGACTGATGACGAAAAAATCAGAGATGAATGATCATTAAACAGCATAGTCAGAGAGACAGGCAATTTATAAAAGGAGGAAACCATGACCGTAGAGAGAGTAAATCGCACGGGATGCTGTGACCCGTTTGATCCGGCCCCGTTTCAGGACAAAACCATAGAGTGGCAAGACAAATTATTCATAAAAGACAGAGTAAAGAGTCTCTTTCATATTCCTCTCAATTTCGGAGCAGTTGTTGTGAAGAACGTTAAATTGATTGAAAAAGCGGAGGCAAAACCCGAGTATCAGCTTATGCTTGTCGACGAAAAATCTCTATGGGGAGCAGACCTTTACATCAACGTGGGTAAAGAAGTGGAAGGCGCAAAAATGGAGAGAATGACAGGAAAGTTCTTTACAAGGGTATATGAAGGGCCATTCAGCAAAATGGGGGAATGGATAAAGGATTTCAATGATTATTGTGCAAAGAACAACATGAAGCCGAAGAGGCTCTTCTTTTCATACACCACCTGTCCGAAGTGCGCCAAAGCTTACGGGAAAAACTATGTAGTGATATTCGGAAAACTGCAGTGAAACAGATTCTTTCCGTTATCCTCTGCCTGTTTTTCACGCTTGCCTATACGGTTGAGCTGAAGGAGGCGCATGAAAAGTTCAAAGAGAATAAGATAGATGAGGTAATGGAGATTGTTGAAAAATACATTGCGGAAAATCCCGATGATGCAGAGGGCTGGTTTTACATGGGGCGGTATCTGCATTACAAACTGTATGACACGGGAAGGCGCGGATATGATGAGGAAAAATCAGACAAAGTGCTCGAATACCTTTATAAAGCAGTCTCTTTGAGCGATACAATAGGAAATGCATACTATTACCTCGGAGTCGAATACGGAGTGAGGGGGCATTATGCATTCATTTACAAAGATACGGTGAAGTCAAAGGAAGAATTCAAGAAGGGGAGAGAAACAGGCGGTTATCCGGACTGGATGCTCGAATATGCAAAAAATACTTTAAAATCATGCGCGAAAAATGCGATTCTTTTCGGCGGAGGAGATGCGGAGCTCAATTCAATATGGTATCTGCAGTTTTGCGAAAATTACAGAAGGGATGTCACAGCGGTTCCGACAGGGCTTCTCTCATACCCTCTCTTTGTGAATTTCATCAGAGATGGGATTGACAATTATTTTGCACCGGTAAAAACAAGCTGGACGAAGGATATGATTGATTCCATGTCAGTTATGAAGCTTGACACTGCTTTGCAGTCACTAAATGTCTCAGCATGTGTGAAAAAGAAGCACAAACTACCGGCAGACTATCTGATGAAATGGAAACTTGAAGAGGACTTTGACTATAACGGCGAGAAAGTGGTTATGCCCGGAACGATGCTTTTGATTGACATTGTGAGAGAGAATGGTTGGGAGAGGGAGATTTGCTTTACGCTCGGAACAAGCGAGAAATGGCGCGCATCCATGAATGACTTTCTCCAGATAAGCGGATTCGTTTTGAAACTGACACCGAAAGTTCTTGAAGAATATGAAAAAATTGATGCGAAGTTTACTGAAAAAATTCTTTTAGACAAAAAGAATTTTGAAAAGTATCCGGAAATCATGAAACTTGATTATCCGAGATGCAGCATGATTCTGACAAATTACGTGTCAGCGCTTTTACAGCTTAATGAACAATACGGGTATTTTCAGCAGACAAAGAAGCAGAAAGGAATTTTGAAATTCATAAAAGAAAATCTTGACAAGAGAGGAAACCATTTTTATCATCAGCTTTCTGAATATCTTGATTCTCTGTACATTCAGAACGGGATATAGGAGGAGAGAGTGAAAAAGAGAGATATAATCGGAGTCGCTGTCGCGCTGGTAATCGCATTGCTCTTTGGGTTCAATATCCAGATGTTCAAAAACAAGAGTAAGCCCTTTGCCGCTGAGCTCAAATTCGCCAAGAACAATTCCCGCGGATACGAGGAGTATGTAAATGAAAAGGACAACAGCATAATGGTATTGATTCCCGCAGGAAGTTTCATGATGGGCGAGGACGGAGAGGAAGTGGAAGAGGAGCCCAAGCACGAAGTGTATCTTGAAGAATACTATATCGCGAAATATGAGGTGACGAATGCGCAGTACAAAAAATTCTGCGATGAAACAAAGAGAAAGTACCCAAAGGATCCCGATTTCAAAGGTATGGAGAATTACTTTGAAAACTATCCCGACTATCCCGTTGTAATGGTCACGTGGGATGATGCTCTATCTTACTGCGAATGGGCAGGAATGCGTCTTCCCACAGAGGCAGAGTGGGAAAAGGCGGCAAGGGGAAATGACGGACGCACATACCCATGGGGCGAAGAAAACCCTTCAGACGGAAGGTTCTGCAACCACTCGTTCAATGAATCAGATTATCATTATGATGAGGAGTATGTTTTTTATGCGGAAGACGGATATGAATACACAAGCCCGGTAGGCCTCTTTGAGTGGGGAGCAAGCCCCTACGGATGCTATGACATGGCAGGAAATGTCTGGGAATGGTGCTCCGACTGGTTTAACTGGGATGCATACAGAAAAACCCAAAAAGAGAATCCGACAGGACCTTCAAAGGGAGAATTAAAAGTCATACGAGGAGGATCTTTCTATTTTTCCTTCACTTCAATACGCTCTGCATTCAGGGTGGGCGCAGACCCCAAGTTCGGCTTCCTCCACACCGGCTTCCGCCCCTCTTTCAGTAAAAAACCTTAGGGACGGTGGTTGCAAAAAGCTGCATTTTTTCTTTCAATAAATTTACACGATAAAGATTTAAGTTGCAAATTTCACGTATGTTGGGATTCATTGCCGTCTCACTTGAAAATAATTATTCTCATTTAATTAAATGAGTGTTTTTGAAACCACCGTCCCTATCTGTAAATCAGTTTGGATTTGAATTTTGTAAGTTTTTTGACTGCCAAAAGCATCTCTTCCTTTGTCACCCAACCGATTTTATCATTTAAGTAATATTTTTTATCTTTAAAGGGCGAGTAGCTTTCAGTCATGTCGCTGATTAGGGTCCTTTCCGGGTTTGTGAATTCAAATCGTATCCTCAAAAGCTGCTCTTTTTTTCTCTCATCAATTTCTGAATCCTCAAAATCGCCTGCCGATATTCTGTCAAAAACCTTTTCCATGACTTCAATCGCTCTTTCCGTTTTTTCGTCTGAGGTCTGGGCATTCATTATGAATGCAGGGACCATGTTGTTTTCTTCAAGATAGCCGTAACCGTAATAAACAAGGTCATTATCCCCCCTAAGAGCCTCATGAATAAAGGACTTGCTTCCTCTGAAGAAGGAGTTGAACATTGACAATGCATATAGCTCCTTTTCAGTGAATTCTTCATTTGTAAAGTATGCAATGAAGATATTGGACTGGTCATTGTCTGTATTGTTGGAGTCCCTCTGAAACTCTTTGTATTTGCCGATTTCCCTTGTAAAAATCTTTTTTTCTTTAAACAGGTTTTTTGCAAACTCCTTCACCTTTTCTCTGTCATAAGCTCCCCAGAAGAATATTTTTTGGTTGCCTGATGCCATATTCTGCAGTTCTGTCTTTATGTCTTCCTTCATAACTGCGTCAATCTCTTCAACCGACGGAGAGACTGTGTAATCTCCGTTTTCAACGAAGAGTCTCTGAAAATCCTCATAAGCCACATCTGCAGGGTCTTCATCTTTCGTCTTTGCTCTGTTTCTTAGCATTGCTTTTTGCCTTTCAAAGCTCTCGTTTGAGAATGACAAATCTTTTAATAATCCTGTGAGATAATCCAATCCCGCTTTGGTATTTTCTGATGTGACCTTTAGTCCGATGTATGAATTGTTTTCATTGACTGAGACGAAATGCCTGCTCAATGTTTTTTTTATGAAATCAGACGTTTCAATCTTCTCATTGATTATTCCTCTTACGAATGAAGCGGCGCCTTTTTTGGAACCATCTTTATATCCGTATGGAAATGATACAAACATCAAGGAGTAATCCTTATTTTGAGTGTTGTAAATTCTGACTGTATTTCCGTTGCTAAGAACCTCGTCTGTAAAATTGATTATTTTGAAGCTCTTTCTCTCAGGGTATGACTCGACTTTCTCTCTTTCTGCGGAAAGAACGTACGGCTCATGTAAATACTGCTTCACAAGATTTTGTACATCTTCGAATTTGACTTCGTCCAGGAGAGCTAATTCCTTCAGAAAATACTTTGGGTCTGAAAATTTTATGTAACCGTCGTAGATCATTCCCACCGCATTGAATGAATTTAAAGTCATGAATTTGTAATTCGCAATAAGTCTCTTTTTTGCATCATCAAAGAGTTTTTTGAACTTATCGCTTTTATTTATCATATCGATAAAATACTGTGATTTCTCTGCGACAGATTCCGCAGTTGAGTCCGTTTCAAAATAAATAGTGAAAACCGATCTGAGGCCTGACATGTTCTCTGTGTAAATGTCAATTGAACTGGCCAATTTTGATTTGCTTATCAGCTCCTTCTCAAAAAGCATTTCGCTGTTCCCGCATAGCATGTACGAAAGAACATCCGTTATTGCCCTCTGCTTTTTTGAGTCGTAACCGAGATAATAACCGACATAAACCTTTTTATTTTCAATGTCATAATTTATCTTTTTGATTGAGGGCGCTCTGGTGTAATCCGGTTCATTAAATTTTTCTTCTTTGAAGAAGCGTCTGTCGGATTTAAAATGCTTTTCGATAAGTTCTTTTGTCTCTTTTATGTCAAGATTGCCAGCAAAAACAACGGTCATATTCTCCGGCACGTACATTCTGTTATAGTAATCAAGAACATTCTCTCTGGTTATTGACTTGAATACATCCAAATACCCAGTCACCGGATATTTTGCCGGAGAATCTTTATAAATTTCTTCGGCATAGTCATAGTAAATGTTGTTTGAGGGGGTGTCATACATGATTATCTCTTTCTCGATTACGCCCTTCTCCCTCGCAACCTGCGCAGAATCAAATGAACAGTGCAAAACCCACTCTGACAAAGTGCGAATTGCAGTCTCTTTAAACTCTTCGGATGATGCTATGAAATAGCATGTCACTTCATTTGAAGTGTATGCGTTCATTGACGCTCCTATTGACTGGAGCGTATCATTGTAGGATTTTTCATCATTGAATTTTGTGGAACCGCCTGCCACAAGATGCTCAACATAATGGGATATGCCGGCTCCGCCGTATATTGCCTCTGTATTGGATCCGGTATTGACGTATACATTGAAGCTTGAAGTCGCCATCTCCTCATCCGAATAAATGAAATATCTGAGGCCGTTATCGAGGATACCTTCGTAAAGAATTGCAGATGAAGCTGATATTGCCGTTAAAAGTAATGCTAAGAGAACTGTTTTTTTTGTCATCAATACCTCCTGGTCGTTAAATAATAATTGAATTCATCCAAATGTCAATATAAGTTGACAAATTATAAACATGTTGTATAATATAAAAATATGAGAATGAAGGGAAAAAGGAAGTTTATTTTTCTGTTTCTGATATTTATACCTTTTTTATTAAATGCTCAAATTGATAGATTTAAAATGTATGAGAGTAAACCTGCGTTTGCTGACTCGGTAAGAATAGAAGAGAATGAAGCAGATTCAATTAAAATTACTAATTACAAACTGGGATATTTTCAGGGAAAAAAATTTGCTGAGGAAAAAGGTTCTAATAATTCTTCTGATTTGATTGGCCCCCCTGTTCTTGAGCCGGAAGAATTAAAGGCAGTTTCTTCAAAGCAGAATAAATCGCCCTCCTACCAATCGGGTTTTGAGGATGGTTATTACGGAAAGCAAATTAATAGTAATAATTCAACACCTGATCCAAAAATGAATAGTGATACATATAAAACGGCTTTGATTGTCACGTCTATATATTTACTTGTAGTGTTTTCACCGGTTATAATATCTTTCGCTTTTCTTTTTTAATGTTCTCTTAAGGAGGAATGATGAAAAAACATTTGCTGGTTGTTTTAACTTTTGTTTGTCTTAATTTATTTTCCGAAAGGATCCTCATATTGGATTATGACGCCGGAGTGATTGATGAAGTACAGAGAAAATCATTTCTTAATCTGTTTTCCGATGACCTTTCCAAATACAAAATAAGCTCCACAATTCTTTTTGACAATGACATTCAGAATGTTTCAAATGACAGCCAAATTCTTCTTGAAAGATACGGCAACCTTGAATACGATAAAATGATTATATTCAAATATTATGTTTTCGGCGAGAGATTTATCATGAGAATGACTGTTTTCAACTTTAAAACAATGGAGTTTGAGAGGAATGAGGAATTCGCTCTAAAGAATCCTGAAGAGCTAAAGCCCGTGTGCAAAAGGGCAGCTTTGGTATATACGCAGAATAAATCTGTCGAACAGTTGGTTGAAGTCGGACTTTTAACAGAGGATGAAATAAGGGATGAATTATTAGACAGAAGAAGCGGATTAATGGGAATCACAGGTGCCTTCGGGTACATGTGGGCCTCTCCTTTGATTTATGACGGACTTTATGCGGGAGAATACAGAAAAGTTTTAATGCTGAGCGGTTCAATTCTTATGGAAGTATCTAAGAACGCAAGGATGGATTTGAATTTTGAATTGCCTGTAGCCGCTTCCATAGCATTGAGCGCAGGATATATCTATATAGCAAAGCCTACAACATTTTCGCCCTATTGGGGGGGAGACCTCGGAGTTGAATATGTATACAACAGGAGAGAAATCAATCCAGACGCATCAATAGGAGGTATTTTTGCCAAGCCCCGCTTTGGAATGCTGATAATGAACACATACAATCTTTCAACCTATGCGGAAGCCGGTTTCAGGATGGTGCTGACAGACTATCTAGATAGCGGTTTCGAGGTAAAAATCGGGTTGATATTGCGAAATTTATAAGTTAAATTATTCAATAGAGTCAATGTTGATGATTTTGTAGTTGACATTGCCCATTTTGCGGTCAAGAGCGAACTCAATCTGCTTTTTTCCGCTGACGGAATTCTCCTTAAGAAAGGCGTCTTCGCACATGTGCTCTTTGTCCACAAGGTCATGGGAGGCCTTCTCTATCGCCACTATGTCAGTCGAAGCAAGTATTCCGATGTCATTCATGAATGGTTTTCCTGCAAAAGGAGAGCAGTCGCACCCCTTCGAGATGTTCGCAAGTATATTCACATAGACCATGTCATATTTTTTTTCTATTGCATCCGCATATTCAACAAGCTTTTCAAGGAACATCTGCTGCGATTCGCTCTTTGTTGGCTTTTTGATGGCACCGGCCGGGCAGTCGCTTATGCACTCTCCGCATCCCATGCATTTTGAATAGTCTATGTAAAGTTCATCATCGGTAGTTATTGCCTTCCCCGGGCAGTTCTTTACGCACGCTCCGCAATCCTTGCACAGGGCAGGGTCATACTCGGGAAAGAATGACTGATGCATCTCCTTTTTTCCGTTTGGGGAGGCGAAGCCCATGGATACGTTCTTTATCGCTCCTCCGAAACCTGCAAGTCCGTGTCCCTTGAAATGGGAGAGTATGACGAACTTTTTATATTTGTCCATCCCCTTTCCTATCTTTACGCTTTTAAAGTATTTCGGATTGTCATTTTCAACCTCCATCTCTCCCTCAGAGTCGAGTATGTCTATGGGGGCATATCCGAAACCGTGTTCCTTCGCAAGGGCAATGTGAGTCTTTGTAAACTTCCTTCTGCTCACATAGAGAACATTGGTCTCAACAAATGTGCCCTTAGTCTTTTTCACTATTCCTTCATAAATTACCGGCTTTATGTAATTCTGATTCCCGTCTTCTCCGAAATGCACTTTGAGCGCCACTCCGCTTGTGTCTGAGACTCCCAGCATTTCAAAAACCTTCATTAGCCCCTCAGAGGATATGTCTGAGGTGAAATAGACAATCGAAGTGTCTGAAAGAGAATCCCTTTCCGCGCAAAAAATGTATGCTGCCCAAAGAGCAATGATAAAAGCAAAAGTTATTTTTTTCATAAGGCTATTTTAATTCAATTTCAAACAGAGTCAATGAGAAAGACGAACGTTCGGCTTGACTTTTGGCGAATAAGTGAATATTATATGGTTATGGCAGAAAAAAAATCCATAGGCGAAATAGCAGATGTCTTTGTGGGGCTAAACATAAAGAACTATAAAGATGAATTTTCATCTTCATTTTCAAAAGATCAAATGGACGTTAAAATTATTTCGATATCCAACATTGACAGCAGCGGGTTCTTTACGGGTGATTTTCAAAAGATAAAGGATATGGGTGACAGAATAAAAAATTATAAGGTCATTGAGGGCGACGTAATTGTCAATTCACGCGGCAGGTCAATAAAGAGCGCAATGGTTGATTCCGACAGGGAAGGTTATGTAATAAGTTCAAACATCCTCGCAATAAGAATAAAAAAGGAATATATGAACTCGATCTCTCCTGAGATTCTTGACATTTACATAAAGCAGGGAAGTGCGGCAAATGAGATAAACAAAAAATCAAACGCCTCCACAATGCTTGTTCTGACAAAGGAGATACTTAAGAATGTAAGGGTGCCCCTTCTTTCAGAGGAGAAGAAAAAGAAGATAAGCAGCCTCATAGGGCTTTACAGGGAGATAAGCAGGGAGATTGACGAGAGCAAAAACCTTCTTTCCGTGCTCTCATCAAACATTGTTGGGATGATGGAAGAGGAATAGATGACGCTAAACAAAAGAAAGGTCGCTGACGCATTGACTGACAGGCAGAAGGCAGAGTATGAACTTGACAGAAAAATCCGCAGATCCATGTATTCTGAGGCGAGATCCTGGATAAGAAGGAATGATTTTCTTGTGAAGGCATTCTTTTTGAAATACGTTTACATGAAAGGAAATCTTGACAATTCAATAGTATTGAATCCCTCCTTTGATTTTTTGTCGTTTTCAAAGAATGAGAAGAACATCCTGAACAAAATCAATGATGAAATAAAATACCTGTATGAGCACAATGAGAGTTTCGGTTCCCTGAAATGCATG
>JAQVDU010000053.1 GCA_028698175.1 bacterium
CAGAGGGATAATAACCTCGCAGAGAAGCTCTTTATTTCTGAGGATGATTTTGTTGTATTTTACCACGGTTCGATTTCAAAATCGAGGGGGTGAAGGAGCTTGTTGAGGGAGTGGAGCTTCTCAAGAAAAAATACAGAGTAAAGCTTTTTGTCATTGGCGGAGGGGAAAGCGAGATAATTGAAATGATTAAGAACGGAAAGGGTAATATATTCATGGACCCGGTTGCGCATGATGAAATTCCGAAGTACATAAGCTTGGCTGACGCATGCGCCTCACCTCTTCCGGATATACTCTGGTGGAGGGTTGCGAGCTCTCTTAAAGTTATGGAGTACATGGCGTGCGGAAAACCCCTGATTCTTTCAAGAATGAAGGCGCACACTGACGTTGCTCCGGAAAACGGCGACGGCGTTTCATACTTTGACGAAGTCACGCCTGAAAGCATAGCAAACGCGATAGAGAAAATAATTCAAAGAAAGGATGAATGGCATTCAAAGAGAGACTCGATAGTTAATCATGCAAAATCGAAATTTTCATACAGAGTCCTTGCAAGCGAACTTATTGCTTTTTACAGAATCGTTTTTTCAGGAAAGAAGATACCATGCTTAGAATCGTCATATTCTCTTGTCAAAGAGAAACCTCAGAATAAAGCGCTTTCAAAAAATAAAATATCATCCATTGTTTACGTAAGGGTGCAGGACATAGATAAAAAATTCTACCTTACCAGCCAAAGGGAACTGATACGGTCATTTAACAATTTGGGAATCGACGGCGAACTTATAGCGTACGGCAAAAGAGCGGATGAACCTGAGTTTGTGAAACTCTTAAACTTTAAATACAACAAGCCGATTTTCATCAAATTAAAGATAATGTTTCATCTTCTGAGGTATGCAAAATCCAGGGCAGTTATAATATTCGGTAAATTGTCATACCTCACTTCCATTCTGCTTCTTATCATCAGAGCAATATTCGGAGGCAGTTACCGCCTGGTTTTCGATGTAAGGTCAATTCCTGTCGAAGTGAAGAAGAAATCGAACATTATGAAGTTCAAAAACTCGCTTCATTTCGCATACAGATTTTTTGACGGTTACACATTCATCACCGAAGGAACAAAAAAAGTGTGCGACCTGTACATAAGAAAGAGATTCAAGAACTTTGAACTCTTCCCTTCGGGCTTTAATGAAGAAATAATGAAACCCTTGGAAGATAATCGGCTTTTGAAGAAGACCCTCGGAATGGATAACTCGGTCAAAATAATATTTTATCATGGTTCAATCTCTAAAAGGAGGGGTGTAATTGAGCTGATTGAGGCAGTAAAAATTTTAAACGCTACGAGAAATGTAATGCTTGTGGTTGTGGGAGACGGAGACGCTGAAATTATAGAAGAGATTAAGAAAAACGATTCAGCTGTCTATCTGCCGCCTGTAAACCATACGGAAGTGCCGCGTTACATATCAATTGCCGACGTGTGCGTCTCTCCTCTGCCTGATATTCTCTGGTGGAGAATATCGAGCTCTCTGAAAGTTATGGAATATATGGCATGCGGAAAACCCATAGCTTTGAGCAGAATGAAGGCGCATACTGATGTTGTGCCTTTAAACAGCGCGGCTATTTCGTTTTTTGACAGTGTAGATCCGGTCTCCATAGCAAATGCGATAGAACCTCTGCTGGCTGGTACGGAGAGCATCGCTCATGACGCAAAGAAGCTGAGAGAACACGCCATAGAGAAATATACATACGATTCAATCGCTAAAAAGGTGCTTGAATACTATGAAAAACTTTAAAATCATTGACATAAAAATTATTATAAGCATAATTAATTACCATGAATGAGAAGTTTCAGGCAGTCTTACTAAGAGTCATCGGCATTGTCGGAATCGCGGTTGTTCTGCTCTTTTTCGGACAGGCCGACGTGCTCAAGATAGGGCTCATACTCGGGGCGATAATTTTTCTTGTAGTCATCACGGAAATACGACTGGCCCTTGTGGCGCTTATAGTGGTGGCATTTACCTTCAATTTCATGGCTAACGTGAAGATGATTCCGGGCAAGATGCTCTATGCTTATGACCTTCTTATTTATTTTTTGTTTTTATATTCACTTATAAACGGAAAGAAGAAGGTAAATCTGATAGAGATATTCGCCCTTCTTTACATCAGCTTTGTGATAATTTCCTTTGTTTTGGGGCGCGAGGTGCTTCCTCTGAAGATAAAGGGTTTCGTCGTCTATATCAAGTACCCGATTCTATTCATGACTTTTATGCGCCTCAACCTTGACGCCAAGATGTTCAAAGACCTTATCAAAGTCGTGATATTCTTCGCGGCCGCTCAGGTGCCAACTTCAATATTCCAGTTTATGCGGGGCAATGTGCCTGACTGGTGCGGAGGATTTCTCACGAGGTATGCCAGCGGCTCAAATGCTGTTTTAATGACCATGATGTTCCTTCTTATTCTCGGCTGGATAATGGTTGACAAGCTGAGATTTAAATACATTCTAATGTCGCTCTTTTTTATGATACCTCTCGTACTCTCATCCGCAAGGGCAGGATTCATATTCTTTATCATATCAATTATCTTCATGTTCCTTGTTTACATGCTCCATATCAAATATTCTTCAGCTTACGCTATGTTATTCACAATCATTGGAATTATAGTTCTTCTTGTGGCATTCTACTACATACTTCTCTATATAGTTCCAATATTCGAACCTAAAAACGCGAACACAGTCTCTTTGATATCCTCTCCGGACATGATAAAGAAGGACGTTACCGGAAGGTATCAGGGGGGACAGCTGAGAAGGTGGAGCTCAGTTCTCTTTGCTTACAATTATCTGACGTCAGACCTGCTCAATCTTATTGTCGGAAACGGACCAGGCACAGTGGCTATCTCCGGCAATTTCGGCTGGTCCTCTTTCATGCAGCAGTTTGAACCCATATTCGACCCGTCAGTATCACTTCCCACGTTTCTGCTTGAGCTTGGCATAGGAGGAGTTGCAATACTGGTATCAATCTTCTTCTATGTGATATATTTTTCGCTAACAAAGGCGATATACATAGAAGACAAATTTCTCAGGGTTGTGGGATTCGCCCTATCCGGCATATCTGTGATCATGATTTTCGCATCTGTTTATACAAACGTGTGGGACCAGGAGGCGCTTCAGCTTGTCTATTGGCTTCTTCTGGCTTCAGTAATCGAACCGGCTTCAAAGGCGGTAAAGAAGGATAATATCACAGCTCTTCTCTTCTTAAAGGAGATTCCGACAAATGAAAAGCCCACACTCTATCCTCTTGTTTACACTCTTTACGCAAATGACATTCGCACTCTGTACGTTGCCGGCAGGGAGAACGACCCGAATATGCTATGGCTTATAGACAACAGAAAAAAGTTCGAAGACATGAAAATACGCTGGGTAAGGATAATGGGGTATGAGTCGATGAGCAAGCACGACATTCTTACGATGACTCTGAATCAGTTCAATTCAGACCTTTTGGTAATTGACGGGTCTGACATGAAGTTCGATTCAAGAGTGATAAAGAGGTTCATAGAGACGCACAGAAACGCTTATGCGCTGAGGTTCTCAAACGAGGAAAAGAAGATTTGCGATTACTGCATGGCTAAGATAAAAAAGAAGAGCATACTCAAACTCTCATACTTCTTAAAGGGCAGGGAAGAGGATTCTCCTTCAGACCCGATGATTGAGCTCTTCTCATCAAAGGAAGGTTCGGAAATGGGTTTTGTCGACTGGAGCTTCCTTCTGGAGGCTAAAAACGCATTAAAAGAAACAAAGGAAGTGGAAGATGTATAACAGTATTGACGTGCCACTCTTCATTACTATTGAGGACAATGCTCTTCTGAAAGTAAAAAAGATACTTAAAAGGTCCAATATCTTCATAAACAATCCGATGATAGTCACAGACAAGGGCGTTTCATCCACTTTCGCAGATGTTGTCAGAAAAGAGCTCAAAATAAAAAAAGACAGGATGATTTACGTAAGCAACAATACTGACGATGAGGTATCAAGGGTCATCGCCTGCGCAAGAAAGCTGAAGGTTGATTTTGTGATAGGCATAGGAGGAGGGCTTGCGCTCGACATATCAAAGCTGACCTCTTACAGGTACGGAAGCTACTTTATCTCCATACCGACGCTTCCGTCGCATGACGGAATAGCCTCTCCGGTCGCTTCCATAAACGTTTCAGGCACGAGAATGTCTCTCAATGCTTCAATGCCGGTGGGAATCATAATAGACATCGAAGTCATAAAGAAGGCGCCGGTCAGATTTATTTATTCCGGCATAATGGACCTGATGTCAAACCTATCGGCGATAAAGGACTGGCAGTTGGCTTATGAGAAGGGGTATGAGGTGAGGTACAACGGATTCGCAAGGGCTCTTGCATACTCATCAGCGGAGAACATAATCAATTTCGACGATTCCGACGTCTATTCCGAAGACCTTTTAAGGGTGCTTCTTAACGGCCTTGTGCTATCCGGAATAGCAATGGAGATTGCCGGCTCTTCAAGGCCGGCGTCCGGAGCAGAGCATAACTTCTCTCATGCGTACGATTCGCTCTATCCCCAGAATTTTCTTCTCCACGGAGAGAAGGTCGGTGTGGGGCACCTTCTTATATCATATTTCAGGGATAAGGGAGAATACAAGAAGATTATCGAATGCTACAAGAGGTACGGAATACTCGAGAGCTTGAGAAAGGTTAAGCTTGACAAGGAAAAGGTGTTGAATGCATTTGAGCATGCCCGCACAATAAGGAAAGAGCGTTACTCAATACTCAATGAAATAAAGCTGACTGAGAGGCAGATAGAGAGGGCTGTATCAGAGGTCTTCAAAAAAATCAGCTGATTCTCATCTTCCGAAGAGTATTTTGAATCCCTTCCTAATGCTGTTCGTGAATCCCTGTTTTTTTATTTTACCGAGCGTTGCGAATGAGAAGACGTTTTTCTTTTTTGATGAAGAGTTCTTTTCATCGACTATTCTCTCGACCTCCCTTACAAGCTCTCTGAATCTCTCCTTAGAAATATTCCTGCAGAAGCAGTTTTCGGGAGACTGGTGGTTGTAGAGAGCCACGTCGAACTCTTTGTCAATCAGGTTGTGCGTCTTGCAGTAGTCGAATGCCTCCGTTCCCGGGTAGGGGGTGAATATTGACAGTACGATTCCGTCAGAATCTATTCTCTTTATCATTTCAATCGTGTCCCTCACAGTTGCTTCGGTTTCCTGAGGAAAACCCACTATAAAAAATGTCAGAAGGTGGAGCTTGTGCTTCTTTATTATTCTCACAGCCTCGTACGCCTCTTCAACAGTAATGTTTTTTCTTATCTCCCTCAGAATCATATTATTGCCCGACTCTATGCCCATCTGAATTTCCCAGCATCCTGCCCTCTTCATCAGGGCAATTGTCTCTTCCTTCACCAGCTTTACGTGAAGTTCGCAGCTCCATTTTATGCCGGGGCACTCCTTTATCAGAGACCTGCACAGATTCTGTATGTGCTCATCCCTGACACCGAACGTATCGTCGGCAAAATGGATGTTCTCGATCCCCATGCCCTGAAGCTCCTTCACCTCTCCTATGACATTCTCTATAGAGCGGAAGCGCACCCTGTGGCTCCAGATGTTCCTTGACCCGCAGAAGAAGCAGTTGTAGGGGCATCCCCGCGTCGTAAATATGTTGGCAAATGAGGTTTTGGGGTACTTTTCATAATCCATCAGCACATCTTTCGATAGGGAGTACGGGTAGGGAAGGGAGTCAAGGTCGGATATGTATTCGCGTGGAGGCTCTGTGACTCTCTTTCCGTCTTTTCTGTATATTGTGCCCTTTGTGTTTTCAAGAGGGGAGTTTGAATTAATCTTCTCAAGGATTTCGACGAATGTCTCCTCTCCCTCTCCGTAGACGCCCATGTCTATATTCTCATCGGAAAGAATCTCCTCTCCCACCATGGAGACATGGGGTCCGCCGAAAATAATCATTATGTCAGGATTGATATTTTTTGCAATTTCTGCAATATTGAGGGCTGATTTGTAATTCTGCGACTTCACGGAGATGCCGATAACGTCAGGAGAGTAATCTTCAATGGTTCTCTTTATGTCATTCCAAATAGGTCTTGATAGGTCCTCAAGAGATGCAAGGTAATTCTTAAATCCCTCTCCGGAGAGGTATCCAACCTTCTTCGGTTCGCTCTTCGGGTGGAAATCGGCATTATAGACAAGCACGTCCCATGAAGTTCTCTGCTTCGCCATTGCGGAGAGGTAGCCCAGTGAGAGGGGGAATCTGTCGAGTGAATATGTGTCTTTGAACAGCCTGTAAAAGGGCGGTTCTATGAGAAGCAGTTTTTTCTTTCCTTCGGCCATTCACTCTCCTTCATAAAGATATTTAAGATTATCAGATGAAGGTAGTAAAGTCAATATTTTACCGACTTGACGTATTATATCGCATTTATGAATAAAACAGAACTTGAAAATGCAGAATACAGCAGAATATTTTCATAATCAACTTGACAAAAGAGGAAGGGAGGTTTAATATTTTTGAAACTTTAAACTAAAGGAGGAATAAGGTGAAAAGAAAAGGGGAATGGTCATTGAAGGAAATTTTTTCTTCTCTCTCTCTCTCTCTCTCTCTCTCTCTCTAACAAATCAGCGTTTAGAGTAATTCAAATCATTTTATTTTCATTGATCCTAATTAGTTTTTCAGCGAATAACTTGTTTGCTACTGAAGATTCTTTGAAAATAGCTACAATTTACAAGGAAGTCGATCCTCTGGTTGGTTTTGCTGAAGATGTGAAGATTATTAATGGAGTTGCTTTCATTGCCGATGCGGAGCATGGATTGAGCGTTTATAATGTTAAAGATTTAAAACAACCGTTCTTTTTAGATGGAATAGCGCTTTCAGCATCAGGCTATCACACTTGCGTCACTGGAACTGTTTTATTTGACGATAATGAAAACGTTTTAAATCCACCAAAACCATTTACTCGAATATTTGTGGGTTCGGGAGCGGATGGACTCTATGAGATAGATGCAACCGATCCTTCAAATTTAGTTTACAAGTATTGTTATGGGAATCCCCATGAGCCGATAACCTGTTCATTTATAAGAGATTTATTTATCTATGAAAGTGGTTCTTTGGAAGAGGACAATTACATATATTTGGCTACCGATACGGGTTTAATTTATTACTGTTGTCCGACTGCATTAGGTAGGACAAATAGCACAACTCTGACAGACAGAAAGTTTGTTGCCATAAATAAGCTTAATGGAGTATATGCAGATCAGAATTATGTGTACACCGTTTCCGTTGCTGGATATTTTAGAATAATTGATGCCAGAGATAAGGGAAATCCTAGAATAGTATCATCTCTTGAAATAATTAGCTCCGTTGCTTTATGGGACGTATACGTAAAGGATAATAAAGCATATTTGGTGGATCAAGGAGGTCACTTTTACATAGTTGAAGTGCAAAATAAATCTAAACCGAGGCTTTTGAACACCTATACTTTATTTGAGACTGAACAAAAAGCCGGGTATGAAGGTCGTATTGTAGTGATTGGAAATTATGCGATTTTAAGTAGCCAGCTGCCAACAGATAAGAAATCTTTAAGGGTTTTGGATATATCATCACCAAATGAAATTGAAGAAGTAGGTTATTATCAAAAGTCTGATGACTTTGGGATAATTGGGATAGACGTGATAGATAACATTGTATATGCAGGTGCGGTAAAACAAGGATTTAAAATATACGAATTCAACCCCGATGGATACAAGTTCGACATGACTTGCACAGAGAAGGTGAAATATGAAGTTGAAGACCAAATAGACGTATATGTCAGCAGGTATTACAGTGGAGTGCCATTTACTTATGCTAATGTTTACTTAGAGGATTATTATGGAAACAGAATTTGCGATCCAAAGACACCTGATGCTTTTGGAAATGTGTCATTTAATATAACTAAAACAGACACATTACCGACAAGAGTAGTTGCAGTAAATACATCTGAGACAGTTCAGACAGAGAAGCGGAATGTTTATGCTGATTACAAGGAATTTGCAAATCTTACCGTTAATAAGGATGAGATACCTACATTCAGGTATGAAGGAGAGCTTGTTACAGCAAAAGAGTACTTGACATATCCGCCGGATGATGAAACAAAGACAGATTTGATACCGTCGGTTGGATCTGAGATAACTACGACATTTACAGATAACAGCGGGAATTTGATTTCGGGCATAACAGACTCTGAAGGTCAATTGAATATAAGCGGGATTTTGCAAAAATCAACGAGAGATGTAATGGTGACTGTGGATAAAGTGGGCTTTTTAGCAAAGACAGTTTTTGTGAAGCCGTATATGTGGTCAACTACAAATGAAGCGACAGGGAAGAACAACGGGAACCATATATTCAGGGATAATTTAACGAAAAGCGTTTATATAACATATACTGACGGAGACAAAGTGATTTACGGAGAAAAGGATTCGTTAAGCAGCGGCTTTGACTTAATTGTGGCTGGTGAAGGAGACGGATCTGTACTCGGATATAATTCAAGAAGGAACATTAAGATATTGCTTTGGAAGAACAATGCTGATTATCTGTCAGCATGGTTTAATTCACCTATAGAGGAAACAGACACTCTTCAGTTTCCCGCGCTTAGCGTTAATGAGCCTTCACTTATGTTCAATTCATTGAACGGGTATATGAGCGGAAGCGGAATAGTATATAGGTACCTTGGAGATGAAGCTGGGGATTTGATATATGATTCTTTCTTTATATATCCTGAGGACCCGACAGTTCTGATTCCTTATACAGGCGAGCAAGACATTTATGGTGATTTAATCAAAGTAAAGAACAATCAAAGCAATTCGTTTTACAACCAGTATGTTAACGGAACAACAGTGCTCTCTCCAATAATCACATATATCTCAACAAATAACGAATGTGCTATCAAGAGATTATATGTTAATAATGCTGGAGTTAGAAACTGGTTATCTTCTCAAATTTTAAGTGAAATCAACAATACAGCCAGTAATAGCACAATCTGGAGAGACGGTGATACAACAAGAGTAGTATGGGAGAACACAGATTCTTACGGGAATCAATCCATACTTCAAAGAAAGATAATAGGGGATTATGTATCTGAGAATGTCGAGCTGATTGAAGATAATGCATACGATGTAAAAGCAAGAGACCACAGGATTTATACGTACGTTAAAGACAACTCCGTGTGCTTGAAACAGTTTGTTAATGCAGTAAATATAGAAAGAACAATAGCTGAAGGAGAGGATAGTGTCTTTGCGCCGGACTTTGACATTACGTATTCTCCGAGAGTTGCCAAAACAAGGATTTACAGTATTTGGACTGAAAAGAAAGATGACGAATACAGAATCAATTATTTTGAAGACTCAATAGGCGCACTTGCTGTTTCACCGCTATATGCCAGCGAACTTGCATCAATGGAGATAACAATGACAGAATCAAGCATTTATGATTATGTTATTGGAAAGTTTCCTGTAGAAAAGATGAAGTATGATATAGCAGGACTTCAGCAGGATCATTATTATGAAGTATCAGTAATAACAAGCGATAAGAATCCATATATACCCCAGATAGTCAAGATAGACGGAGAAGTAATAGGAGTGGTATATGGAGGCAAAGGAGAGGATACAACAAATGTGATGGTTCCGAAGGAATACTATGAAGACGGGTATCTCAGTATTGAACTTGAACGCAAGGTGGGAAAGGATACAAGGGTAGCCAGAGTTGAGTGCTATGAGTACGATGAGGTGGACTTAGAAACCTTGACACAGCTTGGTAAAGGTAATAGAATAAAACTGAACGAAGAGCAAACAGATGCAAAGATAAACAACATCGTAGAGAACGGACTTATAGCTTATGAAGTAACAGAAACAGGAGCAGGAGAAATAGAAGTGATAGACATAACAGGTAGAGTGGTAAAAGAGAGCAAGGTAAAGAGCATCAAAGGTATAAACACATTTAGCGTAAAGGAACTTCCTGCTGGGATATACTTCATAAGGACGGATGATACAACAAACAAACTCAGAAAGATAATCAAATTGAAGTGAGAATGAAAGTAAAAGGAATACTTTTAGCTATAATAATCTTGATACTCTGCATTCAAATGAATGCAGAGTATGAAGAAAAGTGCTTTATTGATAAAGCTAATGGATCATTTAACAGAAGTTGGGCAATGTTTTCAATAGATCGAAATAAAGGTTATTTAGAAATCGTCTTGAATTGGGCAAACGTGGAACTCTACGGAATAAGAAGAAAATACAAAATTACAAAGTCCGATTCTTTAATTGAGAGATCAATATTCGGATACTCAGATACTGACGAAGATGGAAAATTTGAATTTGCCGGAATAGAAGTGCCGAAATTAATATTGATGGAGCAAGACGATTCTTTGGAAACAACAAACAATATTACATGGGAGTCAGATACGATGTTTGAAGGGGTTGACTGGCTCGGTGTTGGGGATATTAAGGGTGACGGGATAACAAGAATATACGGAGCAGGGATACCAGAGATATCGGATGAGGTGTACAGGTATGGGTGGTTCTATATGGATTGCACGGGAGATAACCAATATGAGATAGGCGGTAGGGTATCACCCTCAACCAAGTCCAGAGGAGCAATAGATGTAGGAGATGTTAACGGAGACGGACAGAATGATGTGATATTCAGCTCACACGAAGTTGATGGAGTGATATTCTTTGAGTTTAATGAAGTGACAGACAGCTTTGAGAGGATGGGAGCCATAGACAGCTTGCAGTGCGAAAAGGTACTGTTCTTCCCGGATGTGGACAAAGACGGGAAGAATGAGATAATGAGATGCGCTACGGAGTATTTACTACCACCATACTATCATTTTAAGCTGTATGAGATAGACAGCTTGTACAACTATGAACTGATATGGGATTACTATTGGGAAGGTACAACAGATTATATGTTTCTTTACGGCTGCGATATAAGTTATGGTGATGTTGATAATGACGGAGATAACGAGTTTGTGGTGTGCGGAGGAAGCACAATGAGGGTCTTTGATGTAACAGGAGATAATACATTTACAGAGGTATATACAAAGACCATTCCTGATAATTTATTTCTTGAGAGTAATGTAAAATGCTATGATTTTGATTTTGATGGCCAAGATGAGATACTGTTTGCAGGTCAAGGAAGTGAGTTATTGGAAAGGGGAATGTTCATATATAAGGATGAGGTGATAAGCGAACTGTGGATGGAAGATACCCTTGACTTTGGGAATCAATCGGTAATTGATACAATAACAGCACAAGTTGCAATAAAGAGCGTTGACACTTATGACTTAATAGTGGACTCAGTAAAAGTAGAGGGAATAAGGTATAAGAAGTCATCAGAGCCGACATATCCAATTACACTTGTTACAAATGACAGTATGCTAATAGAGGTTGAGTATGAATGTATTGATACAGGCATAAGCTTGGGTAGACTTATAGCATACAGCAATGACCACTATGGCGGAGTGGATACGATGGAGATAAAGGGCGGATTGAATGTGGAATGCATAATAGACAGTATAGTAGCGACAGACGGCGCTGTGAACATAATACCCGGAGTGGACAGTGATGATACATTGGTTGCATACTTCAATTATAAGACAAACTGTCCTGCAATAACGAAGGAGAACATAGACAGCATATTGATACTGTCAGAGGGACATAAATGGGTGGACAATGTAGGGCAGATGAAGGGGGTATACTGGAGTAGTGACAGCTTAAGATTGATAATAAAACTTGCGACATATAACGGGGTACCTACAGTTGAAGTCGGAGATACAGTGTATGGAGACAATAACACAATAAAGGAGATTTATTATAGTCGGAAGTTGTACAAGCCGGTTGTTATAACAGGGAGCTTCGGACCGGCAGGTATAGAGAACCCTGAGCCGTGCGCCGTGGGCTGTGAGCCAAAAATGCAAATGCAGAGCCAATACATAGTGTGGAACACAACAACACAAGGGACACTGACAGTATATGACATCTCAGGCAGAGAAGTAATCAGAGAAGAATCAAAAGCAAGTGGAACACACAAAACCGACATCAGACAATTAAAGAATGGGATATACTTTATTAAACTGAAGACCGAGAATGAATCAATTACAAAGAAGCAAATAATAATAAGGTAAATTAACAAGCTATTTATTTATCTTTTTTATATTCTTTAAAATCGGGCGGAGGTCGCGGATTATCTCCGACATCCTGTGCAGACGGGATTCGACTATGTCAGACCTGGAGTTCTCTATAATGTCCTTTATCTCAAGAAGCTCAAACCCGATCGACTGGAGATTCTGAATGAATCTTATATGTATTATTAATGATTCATTATATAATCTGATTCCCCCCTTTGACCTGACTGACGGAAAAAAGAGGCCGAGGTTCTCCCAGTACTTTATCTGGCGGGGAGAGAGGTTAAACTTTCCGCAGAATTCTCCTATCGTGAAGACCTTCTCATTTGAATTCTTCTGGTCTGTCGGGAGTCCCACCTCCTTTGCTATTCTCTTTACGTCATTCTCCGAAAAGCCGAGCCTAAGCATCTCTCCTATTTTTACAATGCGTTCGGAGTCCTTGGCAAAGAGGAGAAGGAGGGGCTCTCGCTGGGCAGGGAATATTATCTGCCTTTCAATCAGCCTGTTTATCGACTGAATGTCTGATCCGACAAGTTCAGCCATCTCTTCAAGGGTAACGAGCGGTTTATTCTTCATAAATTAACAGTTAACATTATATCATATTGACAGTGTGCTGTCAATATCTAAGATTATATCTTGCCAAAAATCAATTTCTTACAAAAATAACTTCTTAAAGAAATATTTTAAAATAATTAAATGTCTTTTAAATAGCGGTAATTGTGTAGTTTAAGTAAATCAGCATACAGGTAACAACCGATAACCCTTGACAAAATATGATTTTATTGTTAATATACGCATTCATCTTTTTTTGAAAGGTGTTTTAAAAGGTTAATAAAATTATTTGATTCAACTTATTCTTCAAGGAGGAATAAATGGCAAAAGAAAAGTTTGAAAGGAAGAAGATTCACATAAACATAGGGACTATAGGTCACGTGGATCACGGCAAGACGACACTGACAGCGGCGATAACGAAGGTATTGGCGATGAAGGCGTATGCGACGTTTACGGCGTACGATCAGATAGATAAGGCACCGGAGG
>JAQVDU010000054.1 GCA_028698175.1 bacterium
ATCGACATTTATAAATAGAAGCCAGTAAAGCATCAATAGCCAAAAAACGAAGAAAATCAAAAATGCGGATCTGAATGGTTTTCTTTTCGGCGCCAGAAAATACAGCATGAATGAGTATATCGGTATGAATGCGATTCCGGCGGATTTGAACTGGAATGACAAAAAGAAGAGCGCAGGTATCAGTATATGAATAAAAATTCTAAAAGCCAAAGATCACCCTTCTTCCGATGATTGTGTATTTTGAACTTAAAAGAAGCTTCAGCGCTTCGTAGTAAAGCTCGTGTTCAGCTTTCAATATTTCGTTTTTTGCCTCTTCTATATTTATACAAGATGATATGTCAACGCCTTTCTGCATTATGATGGGTCCTGTATCCACTCCGGAGTCGACAAAATGAACAGTGCAACCTGATATCTTGACGCCGTATTCAAATGCATCTCTCTGCGCATTCTTACCCTTGAATGAAGGCAGAAGAGAAGGATGTATGTTGACGAAAGTCGAAGGGAATTTCTCGATGAGTTGTTTGGGTATTATCCGCATAAAGCCTGCAAGAAGGACAAGAGAGATATTATGCTCTTTTATGATCTGTTCTATTTTTTCAGAGTTCTCGTCGGTGAGCTTCCATCCGTCGGAGCAATTTTCAAGCACAATGGTCTTTACGCCAATGTTTTCAGCTATCTTCAATCCATTCGCTTTCGGATTGTCCGAAACGACAATAAACTGAACCGGCAGATTGTCTGAAAGAGATTTTTTCAGAAGGGACTCCATGTTGGAGCCCCTTCCCGATATGAAAATCGCTATTTTTTTTACCATCACTCGCCTTTGAGGACTTTGAACTCAACTCTTCTGTTTGTCTGATAGTCGGCTTCATTCTTCTCGGGAGATATCAGAAGCACGTCCTCTCCGTAGCCCTTGGCGATTATCCTCTTGGAGTCGATCGAATGTTTGCTTATAAGATAATTCCTGACCGACTCAGCCCTTGACTGAGAGAGTTTTCTGTTGTAGCTTGAAGACCCGCGCGAATCAGTGTGTCCGCCTATTTCCACCTTAATTGACGGATTCTCTTTCATTATCATCGCAAGAGAGTCGCAGACAGGATATGATTCCTTCCTGAGAGTGGCTTTATTGTAGTCGAAGAGAATGTTGTTGAAGACAAAGACCATAGCCTCTTTGAGAAGGCCCACTTCCAGGTTCTCGACTAGACCGCCCTTTATTTCAATATTGTATTTGTCCTGTTTGATATACTTCGGAACAAGAGGGTCTATCCTAACGTTATAGAATCCTTTCTTGATGCCCTTTGAAGTGTCAGCGCCCGCATCAGTATTGTCAAATGAATCCACGATTGTCTTCATGTCGAGAGTGTAGATCTTTATCATCGACTTAATAGGTTCTTTAGTCGTGGCATTGTAGGTCTTCACAAAGAGTTTTCCGTGCGTGGGATACATCTCAACAAGGTAAGAGACGTCCTTTCCTCTCTCCATTTCGATTGTGAATACAACGTCGTCCCTTCCTCCGGATTTTACTGTGACGGCATGTATTCCCTCGTCAAGAGATTTTTTTGATTTTCCGTCTGCGTCTGTCATCAAAGTATCTCCATCAGTGAATATAACTGATGCATTCGCTATCGGCTTCTTTGTAATTCCGCTTACAACCTGCACAAGAAGATTTCCCATTGAGGGATTCAATTTGTACAATCTGTCGATTCTTCCGTTTGTCCTTATATAGAAAGAATCCGTGAGCGTATCGTACTTGTCGGCAGTCACAACGACTTTCACTGTAGCTTTCTGCATCTTTTTGATGAAATTACCCAGCGAGTCCGCATAAAGCGAATCAACTTTTTTCCCGGGCATTGCCACAGTCATCACTTTCGCCTTTACCGGCAGATTAGTCATTGAGTCTATTATTGTTCCGCTGAACACGGAGAATATCCTTGAATGCGAGCAGGAGGCAAGTCCGGCGTGTATTCCCTTCTGGTAGTAGAATGCGCCCCTGTCCTGCGTCACATTGATATCCGAGGTGAAATTGTCAAAATTAAAGCCGATCCCCAGATTGAAGTTGAAAGATTCCTTTCCTCCGATGGAGAACATCGACTCGAGAAGCAGAAAATGCCATGCCGTATACTGCAAGCCGAATGTGAACTGAGGCACCTTTGAAGAGAATGCAGTATTCTTGAATCCCTGCGTGTACCTGCCGAAAAGATTAAGAGGCATGTAAGGCATGGTATAAGAAACTCCGGCATTTACCTCCGGTTCAATTACGCTGACAAAACTGCTGTCGCCTATAATAAATGAATCTCCCAGAATCGCGTGCATTATGGAGTCCTGACGCAAGTCATCGGGGAGCGAATCGTAAGACGTTATTATTCTGTGAAGATTTATAACGTTCAATGAATCCGTAGCCATGAAGAAAGTGTAAGTATGCGCGTTGCTTCTCCAGAAAACTCTTGAGAATATATGGTTAAATGAACCCTCTACCATCCACTGGTCATTTATATTCCAAGAAACGCCTGCATTGATGTCAAATCCGTGGCCTGGAGGAGATGCGAATGAGATGTTGTCAGGGTCTATAAAATCCTCAAATCCGCTTATCTCCGAAGGTCCTGTCGTGGGTATGGGGAGCGCAACGTCAAGATTCATTCTCGTCACTATCCTCAGATGGGTAGAGTCCGACTCAAAGAAGAATGAGTCGGGAGAGACCTTCAGATACTCCCATCCTGTCAGATAGGAGAGAGCTGCTCCGAAATTGAGCCTTCCGCTTCCCTCCAAATCAACTCCTCCCCCGAATCCTAAAGCGATCTGAGAAAGGACCTGAGTTTCAAAGTAAAAATCCTGAAAATTGTATGTGGAATCAAAATGGTTTCCATAGAGCATAAGGTCAAAAAGCGCATTGGGAAGCTGGATATATGCCGCCTCCCTCAACTCGGTCGCCATTGCGAATCCTCCGAATTTAAGCCCCAAAGGAAGAAGGTTGAGCTCCATGTGCTCTTCAAGATTGAAATAATCTCCAATGTCATGCAGAATCCTCTGCTTCTTCTCGTCATTTATCGTGTCATAAGGCAATTCAAGGAGACCCGCAGTCGCCGCATTTTCAAAAATGTATGCTGTAAACGCCGGAGAGACAAGGTCGTTTGAAAAGCCCATTCTAAACCTGTCCAGCTCCCATGAATGCCACGGTGTGTCAGTCCTTCCCAAAAAAGAGGGGTTGTAGAACAATGAATAGGAGCCGGTGGTAAGAGGAGAATTCATGTATCCGAATGTGGCGCCCGCGCAAATGAAGAGAAGCGCTGATATGACAATGAACAGAATTGTTTTGCTCATCATTCGCCTCCCTGGTCTTCTTCATTGTCGGATCCTCCCGGAAATTTCGAGAAATCATAGTCAAGATTGATCTGTATAGCTCCCTGAATCTGTATGTAATCCTCAGGCGTGATAAAGACATTGGGATCGTCGGGCGCCGGAATCTCAAGGCGCGCCTTTGCCTTAATGGTGGAGTATCTGAAAAGGTCTTCAAGCCTCTCGTCTAGGTGAAGATTGAAATTTGAGTATGCTCCTTCTCCTATTCCCATTCCCTCCGAATTCTTCTCGACTGAATTGAGAAGAAATGTATCGTTGAAAATAATATTATCCATTGAATCGATCAAGAAGAGAATAAAGTTGGATGAAAAGGGCACCCTGTTCCATATGTTCATATTGACCCTCACCCAATTTATCATTGTCAGAGGACTATCCTCAGGAGGAGTGAATGGTATCTCCTGCTCTTTGATGACTGTCATAACCCTGTCCCCAGTAAGTGCGAACTTGCAGGCAATGACTGAGTACCCTCTCACCGAGTCGATTATCGTCTGCCCAGAATCTATCACAATGTCAACCACATGAAAGTATTCACCGAAAGGAAAATCGTACGCGGTATACTGATAAACAGTGTCAAGGTCGGTTGTCTGCTCGAGCAGAACGTCTATTGTGTCTATATAGATAAGCCTCCCCTCAGAATACATTGAATGTATAAGATGGCATCCTGTTGTAAAGGGAACTTCGCCGAAGAATCTTACGTTGTTCTCGACCTTATCGACCGTGGATGTGAAATATGTCGAATCTGGATTTGTGTCAATGACTTCTTCGGGAAGAAGCTCCTCAATGTTTATGCTTATTCTGATTGTGTCCTTTGTGTAATCTTTGATAGTCCTTCTCCAGACAACAGTCTCCGTTCTCACGAAGATCGTGTCCCCCCTTATTGTGTCTCTGTCCGAATAGCTCTCTGAGATTTCAAGGGCCGTAAGAAGCGTGTCTCCTATCGGTATGCTGTAAGTTATGTTTTCGACTATTGGAGCTCTTCTTGGCAATATGTAACAACCGAAAGAGACCGAGAGAAGAATCATCAGAATAACCGAAAAAATAAGAGAATCTTTAAATTTCATCCGTGCCTCCTTTGCATATCTAATCATTTTAATATCATTGAATACAAAGTCAAGATAAAAATTAAACTATACCGTCAAAGCCACTCTTAAAAAGATAAGTAACGTCAGCCGGAGCATAGGAAAGAATCTTTTTAAGCGCATCGGCAATGACCGTTTTATCACTTTCGACAACAGCAATTCCGATTTTTTTTTCTTGAATGAATTTTGATGCTGCTGTCTCTGGTCCTGCATATAGAATGGGTTTCTTATACTTGATGTAATCGGTAATTTTGTATGAAAAGACGGATTCTTTGTCTTTCAAAGAATAATCATTCATCATGATGCATACGTCGGAAGAAAATATAAGGTTCTCAGCGTTCTCCCGCGGAACCTGGCCCAAATATTCTATTCTTTCGCTTATATGGCGTTTCATGAGATTCATTCTGTCCTCTCCTGCGACGTAAAGGTGAGCGTCATTCGAAAGGGTGAATGCTTCGAATGCTTCAAAAAAGCATCTGTTATACCTTACCGAGTCGATCTTTCCCGTATAGACAAATGCAGGGTGTTTCAGCTCGACTCTATCGGGAGAGTAGTCATCGAATGAGTTCATCACGAGCTTGACTTGAGAGCTGTGCCTCTTTTTCAGCACCTCTACATGGTTTTGCACGTTGGTCGTAAACCTTGAAAACTTTGAAAATATAATATTTTCAAGAAGTCTGTCAGAAATTTTCGGATAGAAAAACCTGTAATCCCTCAATGCCCCTTCATAGAGCATGTCCCTTATATCAAGTATGATTTTCGAAAGGTAATCTTTAGAATGCTTCAAGGAAAGGAGCGCGGGAAGAGAAAACGGAGGGGCTGTGATTAAAATCAAATCAAGATTGCTATGCTCTCTCTCTATTATTTCAGAAGCCTTCAAAGACCATGAGAGCATAGAGTCCGGTAAAGGATTCAATGACCTTAGAATATTTCGTGCGTTTGATGGAATGTTCCTGTCGAAATTATCTTTGACGAAAATTATCCTCTCGTTTTTGTCGAAATAATCTTTCCCGCCTGCAGTCAAGAGCTTCACGTCTTGATTTTCTTTTTTCAGACGATTGAATAGTTGTTTCAGGCGAAGAGCTCCTCCGAAAGGATACGGCGGGTAGTAGTATGAAACAAGAAGAATTCTTTTCATTCTCTTGTCTTCTTTTTTAGCTGTTCTCCCTTCTTCACCCACTTCAGGGCCTTCTTGTTGTCTGTTAAAAGTTTCAGCTTTAAAAGCTTTGAAAGGTTCTCCTCTCTTGATTTCTCATTTCCGAGCTTGTTGTACAGTTCGCTCAGATGATAGTATGCATATGCGAGATTCACGTATGTTTTTCTCTGGTTCAACTCAAGATTCGCCTTTAGATTTTCAAGCTCAACCACCGCCTCGCCATGCTTCTTTGCCTCAAGAAGGTTTTTTATGTGAGTGAACATGAACATTCTGTTTTCAGGCCAGTTTTTCCGCAGAAAAACAGAGATGGATTCGGACTCTTCGGTTCTTTTATCCATAGAATAAAGAATCGCCAAAACGTCCATGGCAGGGATTTTCGTAAAGAGACCCGAGTCTGCCGCGAGAGCTATCTCCCTTATTCCGTCTCCCGAAGGACTCATAAAGGGCACTCTGTCCTTAAACTTGTCGATAAAGTAATTGACGATTCCCCTTCCAAGGTAACCGTCATAAAGCATTGAGTCGAGAGAAACAGCTCTGTTGAAATGCTTGAGAGCGTTCATGCCGTTTGTTATGGTGTTGTTATAGTCGTTTTTCGCAACATAAAAATACGTTCTGTAAAGGTACGCACCGCCTGCAAAGAAAACGTCATACGGCACCTTTGAATCATGTTTTTTTATTACTCTCTCGGAGTATTTTTTAAGAGAATCCCAAAGAGTGTCCGTTTCGAAATCGCTCATATATGTCGAATATATGCCTGCCTTCAGAAAATCTGACACTATCGGCTTTTCGTGTTTTTGCCCGGTGGAGTCCGCAAGAATCAGAGCTTTTTCATAGTTCTGAGAGTAGAGCTCATCAAGTACTCTGTTTACGTCATCGTAATAGACCGGCTTCGAAAAAATAATCAATCCCGCAACGATTGATACAAAGATTATCGTTCTTTTCATACAACCTTCAGATTGAATCTGTATCTGTAATAGAAAAATATGGAGAGAAGAACAAATGCGGACAATACGAGAAACAAAGGGAAAAGAATTCCGAATGCAAGAGTCATGACCGGAGAGGTAAGTTTTACGCTCAGATCAAGAATTCTTTTCTTTTGTTTTAAGAGGGCGTATGCAAAGAAAACAGATGAGTAAAAAGCGCATGCGGATACGATGTAATCCTTCAGAATCAATCCGAGTACAGCGGAACAGAGCATCAGGATTGTTGACAAAATCATAGATTTTTTGAAGCCGAGGACAACTCCGGTGGTTTTAGCTCCGACAGCTTTGTCTCCTTCATAATCCATGAGAGTGGTGTTTATGAAGACGGCTGCCATTGAAAACACGTAAGGAAATGTAGCTATAAGAGCGGCAGAATTTAAAGCGCCACCCGCCGCCTCATAACCGATAAGAGGGGCAACCATGCCATAACCCAGCGAATTTAAAATCATGTCCAAACAGCACCTTCGTTTGAATTCAAAGGGCTTTATCGTGTACAGAAGTCCCATAATAAAAGAGACAACGATAAGCAGTACTGTGTTTATGTTGAATTTGCCGAAAAATAGAAATACCGAAAATCCTGTTGCGGCGCAAACCAAAGCAAAAATGTATGCTCTCTTCAGAGGAATAATTCTTTCCGAAAGAAGAAAGAGTTTTTTGTTTATTCTGTCCGTATCGATGTCCCTTATCTGATTTAGAACATAGACAGAACCCATCACGAGAGAATATCCGAGAAGCGCCAATGCCATCTTTGAAGTCACTCCGTAGCAGAATGGGGATGCCGGTTCAGCGTTTTTCAGATAAAGATAGCTTCCCGCGAAAAGAAACGTCCATAAAGCCGCCTGTATCGAAGGCCTTAGCAGAAAAATGTAATCAATAAATGCGATAACTTTTTTCATATTTTTATTACGCCTGAAAATCTGCTGAACCAGTTGATTATTCGGCCCTTTTGATCTTCATGTCCGAAGAGAAAGAGCGGTTTTCTTTCTATAATGATTTTCAGATCAAAGAGCGTATCTATGATATACATAGTGTTTCTTCCTATTGCGAATCTGTCGATACGATTGTTTTTTTCATTGTATGAGGCGAAAGCGCCTTTATAGCCGGCATTCTTTACCGCTCTTTTCACTCTTTTATCGTACAGACCGAAAGGATATATGAAATAATCGATTTCTGTCAAGAGAATCTCTTCAAGCTTTTTTTTTGACCCTGCTGTCTCCGTTTCAAGTTCGCCATCTGTCAGCTTACGCAAATCTCTGTGGCTGCTGGAATGAGAAATTATTTCAAACCCCTCTTCCTTCATTTCAATGAGCATTTCTCTTGTCATGTGCTTGAACCTGTTAATGCCTCTGTCCCATTGGTTCTCTCTCCCTATGTAATCAACTATGGGGCACAACACTCCCGTGAATCCGAATTTTTTCATTATCGGAAAGGCCTTTAAGTAAACGTTTTCATAAGCGTCGTCAAAGAATATAAGCACTTTTTTCCCGCTCCGGTCTTTCAGAAGTTCGGAAATTTTTCCCGTGGCGTATCCGTTTCGTTTGAGGAATTTCATGTACGATTCAAACTGGTACGTTGTGTTGAAAGTCCCTCCAAGTTCCGGTAAATCCGTAATCTTGTGAAAAGACAGAGCTTTGGGGAGTTCACTTGACGGTTTTCCGTGTCTGAAATACCAGTAAATCCATCCGACAGCATAGAGAAATGGAATAATAAGAATCAAATAAATAGGCAATCAAAACCACCTTTTGACTTTCTTTTTTCTCTCGCTCTTTATGCGCATCGTCCTGTAATAGAAATCAAGCACATCCTTTGCAACCTTGTTCCAGTCATACGTCTTTGCAGTTTCTATTCCGTTCTCAACAAGGTTCTTTCTAAGAACAGGGTCATGAAGAATTTCCAAAATCCCGTCAGCTATGGCTTTTGGATCCTTCGGTTTAACAAGATAGCCGTTCTTTCTATGGTCTACAACCTGCCTGTATCCCCTTATATTGCTCGCCAGAACAGGAGTGCCGGATGCCATTGCCTCTATTAAAACTATGCCGAAGCTCTCTCCTCCAATAGCCGGTGAGACGAAAACGTTTGCCGTGGAATAATATGAAGGAAGAAGACCCCAGTCGACGTAATCTTCGAAAACTACATGTTTCTTCGCCTTCTCGCTTATCGACAGTCCGTAGAATGCTTTTAAGAATCCCTTTCCCACCACTATAAGCCTTATGTCAGGAACCTCCTCAATAAGATAATCCATAGCTTTGTAAAGATACTTTATTCCTTTTCTCGGGTCCTGCCTTCCTACAAAGAGAATGTTTATCCTTCCGTCTATGTATTTTTCAAGCTTTGGATTCTCCTTAGAGAATCTTTTTGTATCAACACCGTTTGGAATAATCTCATAGTCGCCCGGGAAATACTTGTAAACAGACCTCTTTGCCTCGTTTGAGACAGCTATCACTCCGTCAATTCGCTGAAAGAACTTTGAGAGTGGTGACTTAAGCGCCTCGTACCCTATCGAACGGTCAAACGATGCGTGAAACGTAATCACGTTGGTTGTGTTTGAAAAGAAAAGTATTGCAAGTGGAAGAGTCGGAGCCAAAGCCCCGTGAATGTGAATAATATCGTAATTCTCCTTCTGAAGAAGGTTTTTAATGTCAAAGAACATCTTGAATCCCACAGTCACGTGCGCAAATGATTTATTCGCCGGAACCGAGACAGATACTCCGTACCTTTTTATGTCGGAGTTCTCGCTTTTGACCTCCTTTATCGATTTTCCCGTTAGGATGTGCACTGTGTGTCCCATCATCTTCATTTCAATGTAAAGGTGGTGGATATGCTCGGGTATCCCTCCCGGCAGAGGATAGTACATGTCTGAAACCAACAGTATTTTCAATTTTCTTTTCTCTTCCATTACTTCTCCCAGTTTAAATCAAACGCATACCACTGTTCACATTCATTTCTGATTATTTCAAACAGAGAATCAATAGCTTTCTGAGCTCCCGACTCAATCTCATCGATTACTCCCAGGTCATTCAATATTATTTTGAATCTGTACCTTCTTGAATCGCATCTGAAAAACCCTCCGGTAACCATCCTGGAGCTTGTTTTTTTCGCAAAGAAGAAAGGACCTTTGGGTATTCTGAGTGTTTTATCTCTGATTTTCACCGATATGCCGGTCTTTGTAATGTCCCTGTCTATAAGAATGAAGGGCGTATAGCCCTCTTTAATCCTGTCTCTGAATTTTAGAGGGGTTGCCGCATCCTCCAGCGGGTATATTATCATTCCATGTGCCCCTCTGAACATATCAAGAACTCTGTACATTTCCTTATTGACGTTTTTGTATTCTGCAATCGTGCATGATTTTATGCCCTCAGCGTAAATATAATTGGGAGCAGCGTCCCAGTTCCCGCAGTGTCCTGTCATTATGAAAGAATTGTTTTTCAGGGATTCAATGTTTTTATAGCCTTCCAGCTTTGTTATTTCCTTAAGTTTCTGTGGTTTCATTCTGTATAGTTTTATGAGTTCAAAGTGATTCTTTGTCATATTGACAAAAATTTTTCTCAAGCTGTAGTTCCGGGCTCCTATAGCCCTAAGATTGCCGTCTATAGCTCTTATCCGCCAGTTGCCGGAAACGTAAATAATGCTTCCTATGATTTCGGATAAAACATCGATTGCGGTGAATGAGAACATTGAAATAACAGATGCCATGAATCTGAAATAAAAGTACATTACATACCGCCCGTATGGCCGAATCCGCCCTCTCCCCTCGCGCTTTCCTCAAGCTTCTCGCTTATGAATTCAGCCTTTATCACTTCTGCAAATACCATCTGCGCTATTCTGTCATTCTTTTTGACGGAGAAGCTTTCATCTGACAGATTGTACATTATCACTTTTATCTCGCCTCTGTAGTCGGAATCTATTGTTCCGGGAGAATTTAGTATCAAAATCTTATTTTTCATTGAGTATCCGCTTCTTGGTCTTACCTGACACTCGTACCCATCTTCAATCTCTATTCTCACTCCTGTTCTAACCAAAACAGCCTCTTTCGGTTTTATAACAGTATCCTCAAAAGCAAACAGGTCTGCTCCTGAAGCCCCTTCTGTCATGTAAACAGGGACAGGCGCTCGCGACTCCGTGAAAATTTTGACTTTGATTTTTTTCAAAGTTTGAAATCCTTTCTTGATCCAACAACTGAAACGTTGAAAGATTTGTAATCAAAATACTTTTCCGCCGCCTCACGTATCTCTTCCTTTGTCACTCTTTCGAATCGTGAGAGGAGGTCGTCAAACAGAATAACGTCGTCATTGTATAGAATAGACCTTGCGAGAAGGCTCATCCTTCCAGAAAGAGAGTCATAGCTCATTGCCAGATTTGTGAGAAGCTGATTTTTGACCTTCTCCATTTCTTCGTCGCTCACTCCGTTTCTTCTTATATCGTCAAACTGGCTTTTAATAATTTTCATTGTCTTTGAAAGGTTTTTTTCATTGCATGCGCAGTACAAACCTGCGACTCCAGACTCCTTGAAGAATTCTGTAAAGGAGTAGACTGTGTAAACAAGGCCGTTCTTTTCCCTTAGAATTCTGAATAAACGCGAAGACATTCCTGCTCCGAGAATTGATGTGAGCATCATCAAAGCATACCTGTCCTCTGATGTGAAACTGCCGGAAGTGGCTCCCATGGCAATGTGAAACTGCTGCAAGGATTCTTTAAACTCGTATCTGAACTGCCCTTTGATTGTCGGAGCTTTTAGAACATCCTCTTTTTTGAGATTGCCTTTTCTCGCCTGACCGTCGTTGAAGACAGAGAATGCAGTTTTGAAATCGACTGGTCCTGCAAAGGCATAGAACATTTTCTCATTCACATAATGCTCATCTATATATTTCTTTAATTTTTTCCTGTCTATGGATTTGACGCTCTCCTCTGTTCCCAGTATGGTCTTCTCAAATGGAGAGCCCTTGAACATGATTGAATTCAGATTCTGAAATGCAAGGTCCTCTGGATCGTCATAAGCAGACTTTATCTCCTCTGTTATTACGTTCTTCTCCTTCTCAAGCTGTTCAGAACTCAACAGAGGCTCGTAAATCATTTCCTGAAAGAGAGAAAATATGCTTTTAAAATTCTTTGGCATCGATTTGACGTAGAAGCACGTGTGGTCACGAGCCGTGTATGCGTTCATAACCCCGCCGAGATTCTCGATGTCCAATGCCATCTGCTCGGCGCTTCTTTTTTTTGTGCCCTTAAACAGAATATGCTCCACAAGATGGGAGATCCCGTTTTGTGAGACAGGCTCATTGTCAGAGCCTGTCTTCACGTAAATACCGAATATGAAGGAGTGGAGGTTTCGTATCTCCTCTCCTATCAGCATCGAATCACTGCCCAAAAGTTTTTTACTTATCTTCTGGGGAATTTCCGCTATTCTCTTTTTTCTCATCATGCCTGTTATAATGGTGCCTCGGTGAAGAATGGGTAGCCGAGTCAAGAAGCGCTTTTCTTGAAACGCTCACTTTTCCGTTGTCATCTATAGCGGTCACCTTGACCTCAACGATGTCGCCCACTCGGATGTGGTCCTGAAGATTTTCTATTCTTTCATGAGCATACTGAGAGATGTGAAGAAGCGCCTCTTTGCCGGGAAGAAGCTCAATGAAAGCTCCGAAACTCGTTATTTTCACTATTTTGCCCTGATATACTTCGCCCCTCTCCACATCTTTCACGAGAGAGACAATCATGCTTCTCGCCTTCTCCGAGCTCTCGCCGTCGGTCGATGCTATTGTGACTTTTCCGTCGTCATCAATGTCTATCTTTACGCCAGTGCTTTCGATAATCGAGCGTATCATCTTTCCGCCGGGTCCTATGACGAGTCCTATTTTATCTTTGGGCACCGTGAACATAATCAGTCTGGGAGCATACTGGGAAAGTGATTCCTTCGGTTGTGAAATTACGCTCTCCATTATTCCCAGAATGTGCATTCTCCCTTCTTTTGCCTGAGAGAAGCCCTCTTTCAGAACATCCATCGTAATTCCCTCTATCTTTGTGTCAAGCTGAAGTCCGGTGATTCCGTCTCTCGTTCCGGCAACTTTGAAATCCATGTCGCCGTAGTGGTCCTCCTCTCCCATAATGTCGGAGAGTATGACGCTTCCCTTCTCATGGGCTATAAGCCCCATAGCTATGCCGGCGACGTGAGATTTTATGGGCACTCCCGCATCCATCAGCGAGAGCGAGCCGGAGCAGACTGATGCCATTGAAGAGGAGCCGTTCGATTCAAGTATTTCTGAAACTATTCTTATGGTGTATGGGAACTTCTCTTCTGCCGGAATAACAGCCTGCAGAGATTTTTCAGCAAGAAATCCGTGCCCTATTTCACGCCTTCCGGGACCGCTCATCCTTCCTACCTCTCCCACAGAGAAGGGCGGGAAGTTATAATGAAGCATGAATGACTTTTTCGATTCCCCTTCGAGGTCCTCTATCACCTGTTCGTCCGAGGAAGTTCCGAGCGTCAAACATCCGAGCGACTGCGTCTCACCTCTTGTAAAGAGAGCTGAACCGTGTATTCTCGGCATAACTCCTATCTCACAGGTTATTTTCCGAATCTCATTTGTCTTTCTTCCGTCAAGCCT
>JAQVDU010000140.1 GCA_028698175.1 bacterium
CGAGCTTTACACCTGACGATTTTGCCGCCATTCCCACAAAACCGCAGTCGCGCGCCTGTTTTTCAGTCACCTTTCCCGTATTTTCAAGCCTTGACAGGACTGAAGGTGAGTCAAACATCTCCTCGCACAGCTGTTCCATGTTCGTTCTCACAAGGTTCAGGTTCTTTCTTATAAGATCTCTCTTATCATCCGTGATTTTAAAATTGTTGCCTCCCACCCTGAGCATTCCCCTTCCGAATCTGCTTCCGCATATTGCAAGCATTGTATTTATAACATAGGTTCTGTTGGCTCCAGAGACTGCATTTGCAATCATGTAAGCTATGTCATTGGCAATCGCGCCGATGTCGCCCACATGAACTGCGATTCTCTCCATCTCAAGTGCTATTGCCCTATCTAAAAGCTCGTCGGCTGAAACCTCTATTCCAAGGAAATTTTCAACAAGCTGGGCATGAGCGTATGCATTGGCGATTACCGAGTCGCCCGCCACGGATTCGGCGAGCTGGATTTTGTCTTTCGGATTTTGTTTAACAAAAAGTTTCTCAACTCCCCTATGCTGGTACCCGAGCTGTATTTCAAGGTGAAGTATCTTCTCTCCTTCGCATAGAAAGCGAAAATGACCGGGCTCGATTATTCCGGCATGGACAGGCCCGACTGCCACAGTGTGAACGTCATCGCCGGAAATGTTATAGAACGGGTAATCATGAAAATCATTTTTTCCTTCATGAGGATAGCGGAATCCCTTCAAGAACGGGTGGTTCTTCGGAACAATTCCGAATTCCTCATAAAGCTCCCTCTCGAATGGAGAGAATGACGGATGAATCTGAGTCAGGGATTCATAGCTTTTATCGTCTTTTTTAAAGAGCGCAGTGACAGCCGTTAAAAGTGAGTTGGTGTCATCGCTCATTACAAGATAGATTCTTATGTCTTCATTCTCCTTCTTTCCGAAGAAGAGAAGGCATCTTTTTGATTCTCTCAGGGATTCCTCGGCAAAAAAAGCAAGATCTTTGGGGTTGATCTCCGGTATTCGCTTCAGCTCAACCAAAGAGTTGTTTTTGAATTTTGCGCATTCCATCATTTGCCACCTATCCATTCAGCGGATGCTTTGAAAATATTCCTGACAAAATCCGGCATCATCAACCCGAGGGCGAAGCAGAGTACCATAAGAAGAATCTGCGGAAAGTATGAGAGCGCATTCTCCTTTGATTTCTCTCTTGTGTTCGGAGAAAAGAGCATCGTAACTGTCATTTTAACAAACCCGAAGAAAAGAGCTGTAAGAAGGAGCAGAAGAATAAAAAGCTGTACCGTCATTCCTCTCTCAATCATGTTTTTTACAAGCAGAAATTCGCTGAGGAAGGTAAGCGATGTCGGCATGCCCAAAAGGCCGAGAAGCGAAACCAAAAAGACGTATCCCGTGAATTTCATCTCACTTGCTATGTTTCCGGTCTCATCATAATGTTTTGTCCTGTATTTTTCAAGTATGTTTCCCGCAGAGAGGAAGAGAGAGGATTTCAGCAGTGAATGGCCTGCCATGTGAATTATTCCTGCAAAGATGCCAAGTCCTCCGGTTCCTATAGAGAGCGCTATAATGCCCATATTTTCTACGGATGAGTATGCAAGCATCCTTTTATAGTTCTTTATCCTGAGTATAAAGACAGCGCTAACAAAGACGGATAGAAGCCCCATAAGAACAAGCATGGCATTTGCGAACCTCTCTGCATTGAAAACATACATAACCCTCAGCACCCTGAGAATTCCGGTAAGAGCCGTATTGAGAAGAGCCGCAGAGAGCATTGCAGATACTGGAGAAGGCGCTTCTGAGTGCGCATCCGGAAGCCAAAAGTGCAGAGGAGCAAGACCCATCTTTGTGCCGAATCCGACAATTATGAAGAGAAAGGATATTTTGAGGAAGAGCATATCAACCGGTTTCGTATATCCGTAAAAATCAGAGAAGAACAATGACTCAGTATGCTTGAATGTGATTGAGAGGAAGATTATCCCAAGAAACCCTATCGCTATTCCTATTGAGCATATGAAGACATACTTCCATGCGGCTTCAAGGGAATGTTTTGACCTGCTGAAATATATCAGCGGCGCAGTGAGTATCGTGGTTGCCTCCAAAAGAACCCAGTAAAGACCTATGTGCTGAGAAGTCAGGGAGAGAATCATCAGAAGGTCAAAGAGCATGAAGCATGACGCGTAGAGGGAATGCCAAATGGACTCTGCATCAGATTTTTTGAGATACTCGACGGAATAGATGGATGATGCGAAAAACACTGCCGAGAGAACCAGAAGAAACGGTTTGTTGAGAGCGTCGACCGCAATAAACCTTGAACCGCCATCGTTTGAAAATACGAGATATGCGGTTATTGCCAAATTGACAAAAGCATTTGTTATAAGAAGCGCATAGTCTGCATTCCTTTTTCTGATAAGAAGCGGAAGGATGGAAAGTAAAGCCGGCAGTAAAAGAACTATCATCTCAATCTCTCAGGTCGGTTAGATTATCGATGCTGTCGTCATTATAGCTCTCCTTTATCTTCGATATGAAGAATCCCGAAATGAAGATTATCATGAAGAGTTCGAGCAGCACTCCGAGATTTACTATCAGAGGCATCTCCTTCAGCAAAGAGAGCGAAAAGAGGAAGATCCCGTTCTCAAAGACCATATAACCCATTATGTGCGTTATGAGGCGTTTTTTTGTCAGTATTATGTACATTCCGGCCATTATTGAAGAGAATGATATTCCGAAGTGGAATGGATTGGAATAATCAAGAATGTCCTTTGTATAGAATGAGAGAATGAATCCGAACGAAAATATGAATATCATGGCAAGCACTGAGAAGAAACTCGGCACGCCGGCATCGACTTCGCGGGAAGATTCGTTTCTGTAAACTATTCTCCCCAAGACATAGGGAATGAGAATGGTTTTTACGCCTATTGTCTCAAGAAGTAAGAGAGAGAGGCTGAAAAGGCTGGTCTCCTTCATGTTAAGAAGCACAATC
>JAQVDU010000055.1 GCA_028698175.1 bacterium
GAGGAATTTGAGAAAAAGTTTGCTGAATATCTCGGTTCCAAGTTCTTTGTTGCGACAAGCACTGGAACGAGCGCTCTTCACTGCGCTCTTCTTGCTTTCGGAATAGGCAGGGATGACGAGGTTATAGTGCCGGTAAATACTTTCACCGCGACGGCAGAGGCAGTCGCAATGACCGGCGCAAAGCCCGTCTTCGTCGATAATGATCCGTTGAACTACAATATGGATCTCACAAAAATAGAGAATGTGATAACGCACAAGACAAGGGCTATAATCCCGGTGCATCTGTACGGACAGACAGTGAACATGGAAAAGGTCATGGAGATAGCCAAGAAGCACAACCTGATTGTCATAGAAGACTGCGCCCAGTCGCACGGCTCCACTTACAAGGGAAAGATGAGCGGGACTTTCGGCCATGCTTCATGCTTCTCGTTCTACCCGGGAAAGAACTTGGGGTCATACGGAGAGGGCGGAGGAGTGGCGACAAATTCGTTCGAAATAAGCGAAAAGGTGGAGAAGATACGAAACCACGGATCCAAGATTAAATATGTCCACGAATTCGTGGGCTACAACTACCATATGCATGGTTTTCAGGGTGCGGTTCTAACCATAAAGCTTGCGCATCTTGACAGATGGAACGAGAGAAGGCTTGATTTGGCAAAGAGGTTGAATAAGGGACTTGAAGGATTGGATGACCTTAAGACCCCGGTGATAGATGAAAGAGGAAAACATGTCTTCCACCTTTACGTAGTTAGAACCTCAAAGAGAGAGGAGCTTAAGAAATACCTGCAGGAGAATAATGTGGGCACTAACATACATTACCCGCATCCTCTTCACACTCAGGAGTCGTACAAGTATCTTGGCTACAAGCAGGGGGATTTCCCGGTGGCTGAAGAGTATGCTCCTCAACTGCTCTCTCTTCCCATGTTTCCGGAAATGACAGACGAACAGGCGGATTACGTGATTGAAAAGGTGAGAGAGTTTTACAAAGGAAAATAAATGAAGACATTTTCTATAGTAGGTTACGGCTATTGGGGCCCCAATCTTCTGAGAGTTATGGATTCCTCCCAGAACATAAAGGTAAAGCATGTATGCGACCTTGATGAGAAGAGGCTTAAAGAGGCAAAAGAAAAATATCCCGATTATATCTACACAAAGAATGCGGATGCCGTATTTGAAGACAAGGAGGTTGACGGCATTATTCTGGCAACCCCCATTGACATGCACTATCCTCTTGCCATGAAGGCGATGGAGCACGGAAAGGACGTCTTTATAGAGAAGCCGATAACCGGCTCCTCAGATGAGGCTTCAAAACTTATAGCTTTTGCGCGAGAAAAGAAAAAGATATTAATGACAGGCCACACTTTTGTATTCTCCCCTCCCGTCAGGAAAATGAAAGAGATAGTGAAATCAGGAGAGCTTGGAGAAATATTCTTCATCACGAGTTCAAGGGTCAATCTCGGCATACACAGGAAATCAATATCCGTCATTTGGGACCTTGCGCCGCATGACCTGTCAATCATCTACTACATTCTTGACGAGGACCCGATTGAGATAAACTCGAGCGGCAGGGACTCAATCATTAAAGGAGTTCCTGACGTGGCATTCATCTCTTTGAAATTCCCTTCAAAGATAGTTGCGAACATTGAGCTTTCCTGGCTGGCGCCCACCAAAATAAGGCGCACAATAATCGTCGGTTCAAAAAAGATGCTCATTTATGATGATTCTGACCCTGTGGACAAGATAAAAGTGTTTGACAAGGGCATTGAGATGAAGGATCCGCAGACATTCGGAGAGTATCAGCTAACATACCGCACGGGAGACATGTATGCTCCGAGAATCGACTCAGCCGAGCCGCTGATGGTTGAAATGGAGAGCTTTCGCGAGGCTGTGGAGACAAGAAAAACACCTTTATCCGACGGAGAGTTCGGACTCAGAATAGTTAAAACCATAGAAACGGCGGATAAAAAACTTTACGCGTCTCTATGATTACTAAAACATCGAGGTATGAAAAATCGGTGATAATAATCACCGACATACTTATTTTCATTATCTCCTACCTCTTTGCACTCTGGTTCAGGATGCATTCGCACCTCTTTCCCCCGTCAGGATCCTTTGCCTTCTCTTGGAAGCATTCAATAACACTTCTCGGAGTTGTCATATTCCAAATTTACATATTCAGCCAGAACGGACTTTACAGGGAGAAGAATTTTCTTCGAAGGATAAGGCAGATTCCCATACTTATAAAATCATCAATCATAACCGTTTTTTTCGTCCTCTTCTTCTCATATCTCACCCAGGGAAATCCATTTCTTGAAAGACGCAGCGTTCTTGTGATAGCAGTCACTGTGCAGACTATTCTTCTTATATTTTTCAGAATATTTGTCTTCCGGAGGATATTCCATTCGCTTTTGAAAAAAGGAATCGGCAAGGAGAATGTTCTTCTCATTGGAGACGAAACAATCACAGAGAGGCTCAGAAATTCACTTTATGATTTTGACCGTTTCCGTTTCAACGTCACAAAGCCCCTTTCAAGCACTGAAGCCACGATAGACTCGCTTAAAAACACGGTCGAAAAGCGCGACATAAACACAATGTTTCTCGTTGAGGAGGGTCTCAGCAAGGATTTCATAATGAATGCAATCGCCTATGCCAAGAATAACAATATTCAGATATTCCTTCTTTCAAACATGTTCGATCTTGCAATATCAAAGGTAGATATGACGACTTTTGAGGGGATTCCGGTGATAGACCTTTCTCTGCCTTCAACATACTCCCTCCACACCCTGTCAAAAAGAATCTTCGACATCATAGGCTCATTGGCCCTTATGATTGTTCTCTCTCCAATTTTCATTATTGTCGCCATTATGATAAAATTCGACTCCAAGGGGCCAATATTTTTCCGACAGGAGAGGGTAGGAAAGAACGGAAAAAAATTCAAAATGCTGAAATTCCGCTCAATGTACGTTAACAATGACAATTCCAAACATAAAGAGTACGTTGCAAAACTGATAAAGGAGGGAAGCAGGGACCCGTCCGGATCATTCAAAATAGTCAATGACCCGAGAATAACAAACGTGGGGAAGTTTATCAGAAAATTTTCTCTTGACGAATTTCCTCAGTTGGAGAATGTTTTCAAGGGTGACATGTCTCTCGTGGGGCCGAGGCCTCCTCTGCAGTATGAGGTCGAGAATTACGATGAGTGGCACAAGAGACGCCTCTCGGTCAGGCCTGGAATGACCGGAATGTGGCAGGTATCCGGAAGAAACCAGGTCGGATTTGAAGACATGGTTCTTCTCGACATATACTATGTGGAAAACTGGACCGTCTGGCTTGACCTTCAGATACTTCTGAAGACAATACCTGTGGTCTTATTCAAAAGGGATGGAAGCTGATGAATGAAATTCTGACTTTAAGAAACGTAAACAAATCCTTTTCATCGTTTAAGCTGAAGGATGTAAACATTGACATCAGAGAGGGGGAAATAGTGGCTTTTTTAGGACCCAATGGGGCAGGAAAGACCACAACAATTAAGCTGATAATGAATTCCATCAAAAGGGAGAGCGGCGAGATTTATTTTCTTGAAGAGAGAGTGAAGCAGAATGACGTTGATTACAGGAGACATATAGGCTATATGCCTGAATCCGGAACGCCGTACGAATTTTTAACCGCAAGAGAGTATCTGGAGTTTCTTCTCGGCGTCTATGGGGCAGACAAGAGCAGGGCTAAAGAAAAAATCAAAGAAGTACTGGAGATATTCAACCTGAAGGATGACAAAAAGCACATTCGCACTTACTCAAAGGGGATGAAGCAGAAGGTCCTCTTCATAGGGTCGATAATTCACAATCCTAAGCTTCTAATCCTTGACGAACCTTTCAATGCAATTGAACCTCAGACCGCAATGCTTATGAAGAACATTCTCTTTGAAATGAAAGAGGGCGGCTGTGGAATAATCTTCTCCTCTCACATTCTTGAAATAGTCGAAAAGCTCGCAGACAGGGTCATACTTATCAACAACGGAGAAAAAGTGGGAGAGGGCAATATAAGTTCAATAAAAGAGAGAGGCGGTCTTGACGAATTCTTCAGGACTTTGACCAACTCATATCAGATAGACGAAAATACAGAGAAGCTTATAGACGTGATAAAATCATGATTCCTTCTCTCTTAAAAGCGTATCTTAAAGAGTGGGCGAGGGGCGGAAGCGGAAGGCGCCTTATACAGATTCTTGTGCTTGTAATTCTTCCCGTTATGATATACGTCTTCTCCGTTCTTACTTCGCAGGGACTCTTCTCAAGGGTTCCGATGGTTCTAAACATAGGAGCGTTCGTTGTATTCATCGTATCCTCGATATACTCGTTTTCATACAGAACGGAGGCCGAAGATAAACTGACAGACGATTTTCCGATGGATTTTCTTCCCATTAACCAGGGTTATGTATTTGCGATACAGGCGCTCTTCATTTCAGTTCTTCTTTACTTTGTGATAGCGTCATCTCTCTTGATGAGCTCTCTTATACTCAATTCGATAATTATTGACGGGAATAGGATGTATCCCTTTGCAAAATCGATTTCAACCATGCACCCTCTCTTCGTCGGCCTTCTTTACGGCGTTCCCATGAGCGTGCTCTTCGGAGGATTTTTAGGCTCAATAGCCAAGAAAATTTCCGATAATTTCTCCGGAGGATTGAGAAGATTTGTAATTATGATTCTATACGTTGTTACGTTTATAGTTTTCAGAAAATATTTCGCGGATTCATTCAGGCTGATGAATGAGGAGGGATTCCTTGAAAGCGCATACATGTACTCAATAGCCGGCCTCTCTACGGCAGTTATGAATATCTTTTTCGGCGAGTTTAATTTTCTTCAGTTTGCTTCGTCTGCATTCTTCTTTGCCGGGCTCTATCTCGGCTATCTTTGGATAAACTCAAGAAAATGGAAGTTTATCAGGGATTTTGAAGTATATACAGACATCAAAGGCCAGAAAGTCAGGTTTCTGTCTCCAATGTACAATCTTGTTCTCCGCCGCATATTCACGACCCCGGTGATGGTTCTAGTGACAGCATATGTGGTTCTAATAGCGGCTGGGGCGGTTTTCCCGGGCACAATGTGGATTTTCGCTGTCACCGGAATTCTATCTTATATTTATTTGTTTATGTTTCTCGAGAGGATCTTTCCGCAAAAGAATGAGAATTACAGGCATATTGTCGACGCCATACCCGTCTCACAGGATTCTGTGCAGGGCATGCTCCTCGGAGTCTATTACATTCTCTTTCTCATGCCATTCTTTGCGGCAAATATTGTAATACTCTCAAACGGAATGGCAATGCAGAATGTTATTCCGCAGACAAGAACACTGAGCCAGTTTATAGCAGTTTATATCCTGCCTCTGTGCCTCTCAGCCATAATACCATCCGTGCTTTTAGCCAATCCGTACTTTCTCTCCGAGAATGATAAAGGAAAAAAAGCTTCAAGAGGCATGGTCATAGTTGTTCTTGTTCTATCGTACGTTTTTTTCTCGAACCTTTCTCTTTTTATGAACATGTATTTTGTCAACCCTATGTTTCAGGAATTCGTGGGCAAAATGTTCTGGAACAAAGGATATTATGTATGGAAAACATTTGTCTACTTTATTGTTATTCTGTCCGCTCTAATCCACATGTATTCAATCTACAGGGTTATTCTCTCTTTCAGAAAGCAGTATTGAAAAGGCGCGCGGTTTAATATATAATTATTTATTTAAAATAGGAGGTATAAATGCTTCTTGGCGTGAATATAGACCATGTTGCAACGGTAAGGGAGGCGAGAAAATCCTTTGAACCGGACCTTATCACAGCGGCTGTCCTCTCTCAACTAGGCGGGGCGGACTCCATAACCGTTCACCTTCGTCAGGACAGGCGCCATATTCAGGAACAGGACATAATAATACTTAAAACCGCCCTTTCGGTGCCGCTTAACGTTGAAATATCATCCGCAGGCACAATGCTTGAATTCGTGTGCAATATAAGGCCCGACAAGGTCTGCCTCGTGCCGGAGAGTCCTTCGGAGGTTACTACGGAGGGAGGCCTCAACCTGAAAAGCAGAAAAGTCTTCTTGCAGACTGCGAAGGCGGTAAAAAAACTGCGCGCAAACGACATTGAAGCATCGCTTTTCATTGAACCTGAGACTGAAATGGTTGACCTTGCTTTGAAGGCAGGAGCGGACGCAGTGGAGATCAACACAAAAGATTATTCTGAGAGTGAAAGCTTGAGCGACATTGACAGAGCCTATGACTCATTATTGAAGATAGCGTCTTACGCGTCAAAAAAGAGACTGATTGTCAACATGGGACACGGACTTACCTATGATAACGTATCTCCAATCGCCCGTATAGAAAATGTCACAGAGCTCAACATAGGTCACTCGATTGTTGCAAAGGCGGTTTTCTACGGAATTGAAAAGGCGGTTAAAATGATGAGGAAGGAAATTGACCAAGCTTAGATTGCTTCTGATACTTCTACTCCTTTCGGTTTTCTCATGCTCGCAAAAGAGCCCGGTTGAGTCTGAACCTAAGAGAGCGGAGGAATCAAAGAAAAAATCATACAGCATAATTGTCTCTTCGGACGGCTACTCTGTTCTGAATGACAATTTCGAAGTTGTCGGAAAAAACGTTTTCCCGGATACTGTTTTATCGTCGGTTCTCTTTGAAGACAAGCTTTATCTTCTGTCATCGGTCATAAGAATCGTCAACATGAACACCATGCAGGTATCTCAGTCAATGGCTCCCGGCAACAAACCCACCAGGAACATTCTGATTGCAAACAGGCAGGGGGTGATTTACATCTCCGGCACTAACCTTGTGTTCAAAGACAAAACCAAGGAGCAGTTTCTTTTATCCGGCGACTCTCCGATTACCGACGTGCGCGAAAATCCTTACCATTCCTACGTGTACTGCACGGATTCCATGGGTTTCATGTATGCGATAGACCTTGAAACCAAGACCCTCAAGAGGCGATTTTTTATAGGAAGAGTCAAATCTTTCGGATTTGCCAAGTATGGAACGCGGATACTCGCAGTAACCGATAAATCATTTTTAGTCCTTGATTATGAGACGTTGAATATCATTTTTGAGAAAAAGGACTTTTACTCATCCGCTCTGTCACTTGAAACAAGTGATCTCATGTTTCTTTATTCCGGAATAGACAGAAAATGCTGGATATACTCGAACATTGATTATAAGAAGAAGACCGATTTCACCACTGATGAAAAAGACATCACTCTGCATACGGCGGATGATTCATTGATGCTTCTCTTCTCAAAAGAGAGAAAGACATTGACGCTTTTTAACAGAGAGAAGAAGGTCTTCAGGAAGAGAATTCAGCTCGACGGGACCCTCTCCTTTCTCGACCTCAGGTCTGACAGGGCTTTGCTCATGAATGACTCTCTTCTTTTTGCGGTCAGTTTGAAATCCGATTCGGTGAGAAAAATTAATTATTATCCTAAATTCGTCGCATGCCACAGCTTGGATTCGGAGGATGAGCTTAAGAGCAAGGAAGAAGAGGTAAGGCAGTCAACTTTAAAAAACGTATACTCCGTTCAGATTTACGCGCTGTCAAATGTCAAATACGCCCAAAACATGGCTGAGCAGGTAAAGACAAAGACAGGAACCTCAGACGTCTTCATAGCAGACACTACTATATCGGGAAAGGTTGTTTTCAGAGTCTTTGCCGGAAAATTTGCAGAGAGGGAGCAAGCTGACATTCTGCGCGAGGAATTGATACGAAAAGGCTACGGAAGGGACATTCTTGTCAAGAGAATCAAGGTAGATGATTGAACCGCTTTTGTTCAAAAAGCTCTACAATCTTGAGCATAAAATAGAGAAGACGTATGATTTCAATCTTGAAAGCTATAAAGAGTTTTTAAAAGGATTTAATAACCCCCAGCTGAATATAGGAAGAATAATACACGTTGCAGGAACCAACGGAAAGGGTTCCGTAGCGGAGATGATCTCTTCCATTCTTCTCTCTGCAGGCTACAGAGTGGGAACCTACACATCTCCTCATATCAAAGAGGTTAATGAAAGAATAAAATTCAATGGTCGAAAAATATCAGACAGGGAGTTCTCTTTACTTGAAAAGAAGGTATATCGGGAGATTTCAAAAGGAGAGAAATCGTACAGGACATACTTTGAAGGGCTGACAACCCTTGCCTTCCTGTACTTCGAAAAGAAAAAGTGCGAATTTTCAGTGATTGAGGTGGGTCTTGGAGGAAGGCTGGACTCCACAAACGTTGTTCAGAGCGAAGTGCAGATAATTACGAAAATCGGACTGGACCACACAGATCTTCTCGGCAATACGCTTGAAAAAATCGCATCTGAGAAGAGCGGAATAATAAAGGAGTCCTCGGTTGTCTTTACCTTCAATCAGAACGATAAAGTGATGGAAGAACTGAGAAAAAAAGCCTCCATTATGCATGCCGAAATTCACGCGATTGACTGCGAAGAAGTTAAAGAAAAATCCCGCAGAATCTTTGAATTTGAAAAAAGAAGCTACCGTATAAATCAGCTTGGCAAGTATCAGATGGAGAACGCGGCCCTCTGCATCAAAACGGCAGAGCATCTTAAAATAAACCGTAAAACGATAAGAGAAGGGGTAAAGAATTTCAGAATTGAGGGAAGGATGGAGATTCTTTCGAAGAATCCGCTTATAATAGCCGACGGCAGCCACAATCCTCATGCTATTGAAAGAACTATGGGTGAAATAAAAATGCTCTACCCGAAAAAGAGGATAACCTCGGTGTCGATTTTCATGGCGGACAAGGATTACAAAAAATCAATTGAAATTTTAAAGAAGTATGCGGATAAGGTTATTTTGACTGAGATACCCTTCTTCAGATGCGCAAAAAAAAATGATTACTCTCACCTCAAAGTCGATTTTGAAGAGAATCCCAAAAAAGCGTTGAGAGCGGCATTGGGCCGAAAAAACAGCTTAATAATCTTCATTGGTTCGTTTTACCTAATTTCAGAGGCAAGAGACTCGGTAAAGAGCGTCTTTCAGTCCCTGCACTCGTAGGTTTTTCTGTAGTCGATTGTCGCCCAATCGACGAGAGCAGTCACGAGGTCTCCGTAAGCCTCATCAGGATTCTCTGCGTTGAAGGAGACGTAATCCTTGAAGATGGAAAGGTTGCCCACCTCGTCTTTTGCCCAGCTTGAGCCTGTCCATACTGTAGCCCCAAGCTCTGTTTCGTACATCCTCACGGTCATTTCTGATGATATCTTCGCCCTTGCGGATATGTAAGGAAACTCGAGATTGAACTTTACCTGCGGCTGAACGTCTGAAATGTTTATCTCTGATATTATCACTGTCTTTACTTTGTATTTTTCGCCTATCGCCTTTATCGCGTCCGGATTAACCTCTTTGGCATTCACTTCGCCTAATACCTTATCAAGGTCGCCTATCTCCAGTATTCTATTGCCCTTCTGTTCAAGAGTCATGAACTCTATCAGCCTCTGGGTTGCATAAGAGGATAGGTTGCCCTTGGAATTTGTCATTACGACATTCACCATTGCCACAGGTTCATACCTGTTCATCTGTATGACTGCTGGAACCTCCACCTTTTTGCAGCATCCGGCAAGAATCAGCAGAGCAAAAGAGAGCAAAAAGAGATTTCTTTTCATCGGCACCTCCGTTTCATTTATTATACTCCTGAGAGTATAGAGTTCAATAGCAAGGTTTTGTTTATGACTTTCTTGATTTTTTTTGTTTTTTATGCAACATTTATAAAAGAAAAGGGTCTTAGAATAAAGAAGGAGCATCTTTGAAAAAGAAAAAGAAGAGAGTCGGAGAAATTGTGCGTAAAAAAGACGGCACTCTTGACGTGCGCACTCCCCTGATGCCCACAAAACGAATAAACGACAAGAGAAAGAAGAAACCGAAGCACAAGACCGACCTTTCTGATGAATGAGAGAAAAGAAGGAGAATGGAATGAAAAAGAGAATCGCGCTCTTTGTTGTCGTCATAACGGCATTTTCGCTAAATGCAAGGCCGAATGCGCTTAAGAAACCCGTGTTCAATGTCTCTTTTGAACCTTACTTTTTTTACCAGCCGGTTGAAGAGAGTTTCACTCTCTATGCCAACCTTATCCCCGTATCGCTGGAGCTTGCTCTATCAGATAATAACGGAATTCAGCTCACTCCGCTTGCCGGATTGAAATTTTATCAGTGGGGTGCGCGCTTCGGGCTTCTTGGAGCGGAGCTCTCGTTTCCGGTTTACTATACGCCGCGCACCGGTTCTAAGCCGTACGGAGGATACTATACTTCGGGAGTAATCTCGGGAGGATATAATGTTTCGGAATCCTACGTTGCGTTAACTGCGGCAAATGAAACAGGAGTATGCTTTACCCTGTTCAATCTCTCGATGGGAGTTGCTTTTCAGGCGGGAGGAACCTACTTTTTATTCTCAGAACCGACTCTCAACAAAAATACGATTCAGATGGGCTTTCTCGCAAGAGTCGGCTTCTGGCTCTGACTATTTCCAGTTGATGGACAGCTCAGTCATGTCATTCTTGCTCTGAGCGCTCTTTCTTACTCCGGTCTTAATGGAAGATGCGCCGCATATTTCAAGGGCCGCTTCAACCCATCCCATAACCCTGTGCTCGACGAAGGGGCTCGGCGGGTCAAACTCGGAAAACTTCATCACATAACTCTTTTCACCCTCCTTGACAAGCTCTATCCTGCAGGGGTTGTAGTATGACTGGAATATCGTGGTGGCTCTCTTCAGAAGAGAATCTGGAGATGCTATTTTGACGTAAAACCTGTATATTCCCCTAAGCGATTTTTCAGCGCTGAACCTTCCTATCTCTTCTGCGCCTCTCATGCTGCCGGCATAGAACATATCACAGATTGATTTTGTGGGCTCAAGCATTCCTCTGACGTAAGGGTACCAGTTTGAGGCGAGTATGTTGCCGTTTATTATTGAATAAGATTCCAAAGACAATGACTTAATCCATCTGTTGTAATCTTCCGACGTGAATTTTACAGAGACAAATTCTCTTGTCGATATCAGGGATACTCCCTTGACCTCCATGCACACTCCTTTTTTAACTTATAAAAATTATATCTCAATTTTTGTTTATGACAAGAGCATTGATAAAAACGTTTTTTTTGGTAAACTCGTAAAAAAGGAGAATCAATGATAAAAAGAATTATTCTGCCTCTCTGCGCGTTTATATTCATGAATTTATGGTCATCAAATGCTAAATTCATAGTATTTTCCGACCCTCACACCTACGATACCGTTCTCGGAACAAGCGGCAAAGCATTTGAGGATTATCTTGATTCAGACAGAAAGCTTCTTAGAGAGAGTTCAAGGATAATTGACAAGCTTATATCCCTTATTGACACGATAGAGTGCGATTTTATTTTAATACCGGGGGACCTGACGAAGGACGGAGAGGTTTTAAGCCACACTCTCTTCAATTCAAAACTTGATTCCCTTAAAAAACTGGGAAAGAAAATCTTTGTCACATGCGGCAACCATGATATAGAGAATCCTGACGCAGAGACATTCTTCGGGGAATCAAAGGATCCCACCTTCACGGTTACAAAGGAGGATTTTGAGGAGATTTACTTTGATTTCGGCTTCGGCAGAGCAGAGTCAAAGGACTTATCATCTCTCAGCTATTCAGCAAAGGCAGCTGACGATTTGTATATCATAGCTCTCGACGGTTGCAGATATGAAGAGAACCAGAAAGAAAAGCATCCCCTTACCTCAGGCAAACTTAAAAAGAGCACGTTAAAATGGCTTGACAGTGAGCTTGAAAGAATCAGCGAAGAAAAATGCGAAGCAATTGTGATGATTCACCACGGAGTAGTGGAGCATTTTAAAGGCCAGAAGAAGGGGTATTCTGAGTATGTGCTTGAGAACAACAAGGAATTAAAGAAAATTCTCTCAAAGCACAATGTTCAGCTTGTATTCACAGGGCATTTTCACGCGAATGACATTGCCCTTGAAAAAATCGGCGGAACATACATCTTTGACATTGAAACAGGTTCCCTTGTCACCCATCCGTGTCCCTTCAGAATAGTGAGCATAAGCGATTCTTTTGTTAACATTGAAACAAGATATATCGAAGAGCTTGATGGGATCGCAGATTTCTACTCATACAAAAAGTCATATATAGAGACGGGCATAAAAAATATAGCGACGGAAAAAATAAGCGGATTCAATGTGAATGCAGGTGATACAGAAAAGCTTGCCGAGAAGGTGAGCTATTCGTTTTTATCCCATTATCAGGGTGATGAAGTATATCCTGAAGGATTCTTGGACATGGACGGTTTCTCCTTCAAAGCGAGGCTTGTCGCATTCTTTCAGAGAGATTTATTCAGAGGGCTTTTATTTGACTACACTCCTGACAATAATGTGATAATAAATCTCAATAGCGGAGAGATAAAGAAAACGGATTTTTAACCTAAATCTGGGCTGACCGCGGTTATATTATATAAAAGAAAGAAATACCTTTTTATTTGAATTTCTATGCTATAAATCAGTTCAAAGACAAATCTTTTTCTATTTACGCGATTTAAAATCAAATCACAAATGAAATTGTTGATAAAAATAAACCTTTATAATGTTAAAATCCACTTGACAAATATAACAAAAATGCATAATATTTTATGGAACAATCAAAAAAGGAGGAATAATGGTTAAACGGAAGGGGGTGCCGTCATTTAGACAGATTGTTTCTTCTCTCTCTACGAAATCAGCGATTAAGGTGATACTTGTATTAGGAACATTATTTTCAATATCAAAGGCAATATACGGATTGGAGGATATAACAAAGGGAGAGATGGAGGCGTTGTATAACGGAGATG
>JAQVDU010000141.1 GCA_028698175.1 bacterium
CATCTCCGTTATACAACGCCTCCATCTCTCCCTTTGTTATATCCTCCAATCCGTATATTGCCTTTGATATTGAAAATAATGTTCCTAATACAAGTATCACCTTAATCGCTGATTTCGTAGAGAGAGAGAAGAAACAATCTGTCTAAATGACGGCACCCCCTTCCGTTTAACCATTATTCCTCCTTTTTTGATTGTTCGAAAATAATATAACGTTTTGTTATGTTTGTCAAGATATTTGTGATTACTTAATGTCTGGAAATATTTTTGTATCTGCTAAAAAAATACTAAAATACTCTAAAATCGTTTCACACATTTATTTGTTAATTATGTTAGGTTTATTCTCATTCATACATTTTAACCGATTTTCACAACTCTAAGAATTACAGCCGAGTTAAAGATTACTACCAATTGTGCAGTTTCACCTCTTGAGAAGGCCAAGCAGTCCCTTCTTCTTCCCGGCTCTGGGAGCTCCTGCAGTGAGGATTCTGTCTGAATTGAAAATCCTCACATTCATGTATACAAGGACCATGAACAGAATGGTAGAATAAAGAATTCCGTATATGACCATGTCATACCTGTCGAACATCAAGAACTTCAGAGCGTTCATCGGATGTGTGAACGGAATGAGGAAAAGAGCTATTCTTCCTGCCATAGGCAAAAGTTCATAATCCATCATCATGCTTATGAAGTAGGGAATCATCACGAGAAGAGTCAGCGGCATAGACATCGCCTGTGCGCTCTTTGTGTCGTTTGAATAGACGCCCAAAAGCATGGCGAGGGCTAGTCCGCTAAGTATTGATGTCAGAAATGATATACCCACAAGTATAAAATCCGCGGGCATTATCTTCAGGTCCGGAGCGATGTTTGTGATGGATGACATGCCGAGGGATCTCATGTAGTATGAAAATCCGAGCATATAAACCGCCGCAGTGAGAAGACCCACAAGAGAGCTTCCTATTATTTTCCCCACCACTATGTCAGACCTTCTTATCGGCATTGTCAGAAGCGACTCCAATGTCTTGTTCTCCTTCTCTATAGCCATTGAGCCTATGACTGTTGTACCCGCCATTATCATAAGCATCATCATTATAACCGGCGCTATGAAGGTCTGCGACTGGACCACCTTGATTACTGTGTTGGGTGAGGTGTTTTCCACTCTTTTGTTCTTTATAACAGTGGTTTCGTTTAGCTTTATGGGAGAGAGAACAAGCTCGCTCTCAAGAGAGACCTTTTTCGCGATGAGAGTCTTCGATATCGACTTTTCTGCGTCCTTTATCATGGCAGTCACAAGAGTCGTCTTCACCTCATTCGTCACTCCTATCCCTTCGAGAAGCCAAAGTATCTTCACGCTTCCCTTCTCTCCCTTCATTATCATTGAATCAAATCCGCTCTCAATGACAATAACTGCGACTCCGCTCTTCTCTTTGCACACTCTCTCCGCCTCTTCCGCAGACAAACCGCTGTAAAGAACCTCCGATTGAAACTCTATAATCGCTTTCAGGTTTGAAGCGAGGCTGTCCCTTGAATTATCCACAAGGCACACTTTGGGCTTTGTCTTCATGCCTTCGTTCATATTGTCGAATACATTTCCCAAAAATCCGAACATAAGAGCAATCGCGATTATCGTGAAGAGAACCGACTTGTTGAAAAGTTCCTTCACTTCCTTTTTAATAAGATTCAGTATCATCTTACAACCTCCATGAAGACGTCTTCAATATTCTCCGCCTTGTGCTTCTCTTTAAGCTCTCTGGGAGTGCCGCTCTCGACAATTTTCCCCTTGTTTATCAGGGATATTCGCTTGCATAAAAACTCAACCTCAAGCATGTTGTGGCTTGATATGAGCACTGCAACGCCCTGTGAGGAGACGCTTTTTATAACCTCCCTCACCTCCTTTGCGTTTATTACGTCAAGACCGCTTGTCGGCTCGTCCAGTATCAGAAGCTGTGGATTTGTCACTATAGCTCTTGCTATAAGGAGGCGCCGTATCATCCCTTTTGAATATGTGTCCACTTTATCGTCAATCCTCTCTTTCAGATTTGAAAGCTCCGCTCCGCGTTCAACCATTGTTTTTGGAGTTCCGCGCATTGAATAAAAATCGCTTATGAATTCAAGATACTCTCTGCCAGAAAGGTTTCTGTACACTCCGGCATCCTCTGGTATGTAGCTTATCAGTTCTCTGACCATAGATCCGTCCTTTGGAAGAGAGAGTCCGAATATTTCAACATCTCCGGAGGTCTTCTGAAGAAGAGTCGAAAGAATCCGAAGAGTCGTCGTCTTGCCGCTTCCGTTCGGTCCTATTAGTCCGAAGACTTCTCCTTTGTCGAATGAGAATGATATACCGGAGACAGCTTCCAGCTTGCCGTAGATTTTTCTGAGATTGTTTACGCTTACGCTGTTTTCTTTCATAATGGCCTCTTAATGTTTGAGTTTAACAGTTTTACGGTGAAGAATCCGGAAAATGCGAAGATGAACTTGAAAAACATAGCATACAGATACTGGTTTGAGATCCTCACATACACATAGCTGTGCTCACCAAGGTCATACCTTGCAAGAATTCTAATCGAAAGGTCAAGTATAAGAACAGGAAGAAAGAGCTGAATCAGCTCCTTGAATACTGACCATCTTCCGATTGTCAGCTTCATTTTAATTGATTTCAGCCATAAGCAGAAAAGAAAGAGAAGGACTGTTGAAAAATCAAGAGAGTACATAAGGAGCATCTGGTCTGCATTCACTGTGAACTCGCTGCTTTTGACTCCGAGAAAGATGACGAGAAAAAATACGAAGAGAAGAACCATCTGAGTTATGCCTGCTATGAATGAAGCGATGGAGACGAATGACTCTGCGTCCTTTGTTTTCAAAAGCGTTGCGGCCATCGCCGCGAAATAGACGACAAAAACTGCAAAAAAGACCATTCTATTTCTTCAAAAGATAGTCGATTCTCGTTCTGAGGTATTT
>JAQVDU010000056.1 GCA_028698175.1 bacterium
ACATAGACGGAGACGGGGATGATGAACTTGTGCTATGCGCAGGCAGCATAATAGAGGTGTTTGAGGTGGCGGGAGATGACAGCTTCGAGATGGTATGGAGCATGGATAATGACACATTCTCAGGAAGCCATGTATTGCTGTATGATTTTACGGGCAACGGAAGAGACGAGATAATCTGGACAGGCCAGTCGGACCCACAACTACCATTGACTTATGGTATGGAGGTAATGAAGACATACATAATAGAGTGGGATACTTTGTATGATATGAACAAACCGACACTTGACTCAGCAGTTGCTTATGAAGGAAGCATAGTGGGAGATGGGATAGATGAGGATGATATAGTGTGCTTATACTTTAACAGAAGCATGGACTCCTGCACAGTTAACAGAGACAATATAGATGAAGTGTTAAAACTAAGCAGTGGTCATACATGGTTAGACGGAACAGACAGCTTGGGAGCAGTGTGGTGGAACAGCTTAAGGACAAGAATGTTCATAAAGTTTAAGACGAATACAGATAAACCTACAATATCAGTAGGAGATACAATAAGACCTGACAGTATAACGATAAACGGGAGCGAACCGTACATATACCCCTGCTATAACGAGGTAATATTAAAAGGTGACTTCGGACCGACAGGAATAGAGAGCCGTGAGATAAAAGAAGTTACAGAGTTACAGGGTATCAGAGTAACAGGTTGTAATACAATAGAGTGGATTACGCAAACAACACAAGGCACATTGACAGTATATGACATCTCAGGCAGAGAGGTAATCAGAGAAGAATCAAAAGCAACAGGCGAACACAAGACAGACATCAGACAATTAAAGAATGGGATATACTTTATAAAACTGCATACAAAAAATCAATCAATCACAGAGAAGATGGTGAGGATTAAATAGTACGCTGGTATAAGAGTTTAAAAGTGAAAAGTGCAACTGTAAAAAAGAAAAGAGTAAAAAGATTAAGAAAGAAAAATATTCACCTTTATACCTTTAATCCTTTTAACATTTTTACTTCTGCATCATAGAGATTGCTTCTTCAAAGACTCATCGCAATGACGGCACGATTGATAGATGCTTCACAGTAGAGTTAACCACTGCGTAGTTCAGCATGACGATTCAGTTCAATAAATCGAATAGAAGCATAGAGATTGACGCGCTTCGCTCGCAACGATGGAGAAGATAGTGCGCTGGTATGCTCGTGAGCTAGTGCGCTGGTAAAAGACAAATACAAATCAAGTCAGAGAATGAGTGGGATTATAAAAAGAAGTCTATCGAAGATTCAGTTGACATTTATAGGCATGAATGTAAAATGGGAATATGAATCAAAGAAAAAATGATAAAATGTCAAGATTACAAGCACCGTCCCCGAACAGGGGAATATATGTGCACATTCCTTTCTGCAGGAGCAGGTGCGGATACTGTTCTTTTGTCTCGCAGGTTCACCGCAGCGGGAATGAGGAGGGTTATTTTGATGCTCTGTGCGCAGAGATAAGGGAGAAGGAGACCTTCTTCGAAAAGGCGGATACAATATACATCGGCGGAGGCACTCCCTCGGCCGTATCCCCCAAAAACCTGGAGAGAACTGTATATGAACTGAAGAACAGGTATGATGCGTCATCCCTCAGGGAGTTCACAATCGAGATGAACCCGGAGTCCGCGACAAGGGAAAAGATATCATTCTATAAATCGGTCGGAGTCGACAGGTTCTCCCTCGGAGTGCAGTCATTCGACAACCGGGTTTTGAAGATTCTCGGCAGGGTTCATTCCAGAAGGGAGATTGTGCGGGCTCTTGAGCTCTTCGGCGTTGAGGATAACCTCACAATAGACCTGATATGGGGAGTGACGGGTTTCAGGCAGAATATTTCATTCATTGACGACTATCCGATAAAGCATGTTTCAACTTACCTGCTCACTCTTGAAGAGAAGACCCCTCTCTTTAATGCCGGATACAGAGTGAAAGGCGATTCCTATGTCGAAAAAGAGTATTTCATGCTCCTTGAAGAGCTTTATAAAAGAGGCTTTGAAAGGTATGAGGTATCAAACTTTGCCAAAAGAGGATTCGAGTCGGTGCACAACTCCGCCTACTGGGAGACTGACTCTGTTTACGCAGGATACGGCGTTTCAGCGGCTTCCTATGACACAAAGAGAAGAATTCAGAATACTGACTCGATTGAGGATTATATATCAAGCGGTGGAAGGCTTGAGTATGCGGAGAGTGTTGATCTGAAGAAGAACTCAATAGAAAAGATAATGCTCTCAATGCGCACAGTGAAGGGATTAAAGGTGACAGGTGAAATAAGAGAGCATCTTGATTTCAATAAAGTCGACTCTTATGTAAAATCCGGAAAACTCAGGATGAAAAGCGAAACTCTAAGCTTCACAGAGAGAGGTTTTCTCATAATGAACTATGTGCTTTCGGATATATTGTTTTAAATTTTTATGACCAGCGATTTTATCATAGCCACAGAATCAGCTATCTGCTTCTCGTTGACAAGTATCGGAAGATTGTTGAAATAGACTCCGTAAGACATCTGGGTCTTCATTTCAGATGTATCTTCAATTGTATTCTGCATTATCTCAATTCCCTCAATCTCTTCTGACGCCATTTTTGCAAGCATGGAGTATCTGTAAAGCATAAGTGGGCATAGAGGATTGTGATTTATGACCAATTGGTTTGTCTTGGGCTGATGTTTGGGCACATCTTTGATTATTCTGTATTCCACACTGCTTGAAAAGGATTTCATCAAGGTCGCATCTAGGTCATCCTCATTGACTGTTGTAAATCCGTTCTTCTCGAAAAAACCTCGGCTCATCCAGTGCATTCCTATTGCGCTTAAAAAGATAGCATCCTTCTTTTCGTTTTTCGCTTCCTTTTCTATTTCTTCAAGCAGAGATGTGCCGATCTCTCTGTTTCTGTGGTTAGGAGAAATGTAGATGCAGTGAAGGTAAAGCCCGTTCTTTGAATCAACGGGAGAAATGGGACCCTTGGCGTCGACAAGGAGGGCATGGCCTATAGGATTCATGTCGTGAACCGCTCCTATGCCGTAAATCCTGTAATTCAGGTTGTCTATAAGAAATTTATTGGATTTCTGATGGTAATCAGAACCCCACAGTGAATGGTCTCTTGTGCAGGAAAATGCAAGGCCTATGTTCTCTTTGTTCAAACGCACGAAATTATACATATTGAAAATATAACAGAAGAAACTGAAAAATCAAGTGCAAAAATGACTATTTCCGATATAAATTGACATTTAACGAAATTTTGGTAAACTATACCACTATGAATACAGCTTTGCAGACATTCATCTTTGTAGGGTCCTTTCTGATAATACTAAAGGCGGCTGACATTCTTGTGTCGGGAGCGAGCTCATTTGCTAAGCGTTTGAGGGTTTCCGAGATAGCGATAGGCCTGACGGTTGTAGCATTCGGCACATCTATGCCGGAATTCGTTGTCAACCTTTACTCATCCTTCACGGGACATAATGAAATTGTCTTCGGCAATGCTGTCGGTTCGAATATATTCAATATTCTTTTGATACTCGGCATATCCGGACTCATAAATCCCATCAGAGTGAAGAGAAATACTACATGGAAGGAGATTCCTTTTGCCCTCTTCACATCCATTCTTCTTCTGGTTCTCGTCAATGACGTGATTATCGATAACGGCGCAGAGAACATTCTTACGAGGATTGACGGAATAGTGCTTCTCATATTTTTCATAATGTTCATAATCTACACGATAAACATAGCCAAAGTGCGCTCCCTTGAAAGCTCGGACATAAAAGATATGTCGCTGGCAAAATCAGTAGTCCTTATGATTTTAGGCGTCATCGGATTGGCTTTGGGAGGAAGAACACTCACTGACAGCGCCGTGTTCCTTTCTCGTCAGATGGGAATATCAGAAAAATTCATATCTTTCACGGTTATAGCCGCAGGAACTTCACTGCCTGAGCTCGCGACTTCTGCAGTCGCAGCTTACAGAAAAAACTCCGACATATCAGTCGGAAATATTGTGGGGTCGAACATTTTCAATGTGCTGTTCATACTTGGTTTCGGGGCTGTGATAAAGGACGCGCCATTTCTCTCGGTTATGAATGCAGACCTTTTGGTGATGACTTTGGCCACTACAATGCTCTTTGTGACAATGTTCGTCGGCAAATCCCATACAATAGAGAGAAAACAGGCGTTTCTCTTTCTTGTCAGTTATATTGCTTATACTGTATATTTAATAATCAGGAGGTAAAATGAAGAGATTTTTAATTCTTGCTTTGACTTCTCTTTTGATTTTATCAGGATGCAAACCGTCGCAGAATGCGGTTGATCTGAACAAAGAGAAAACACAAGAGGAAGTTACGCAAACAAAGGAGGTCGATTTGAGCAAAGATAAGCTGGCATTGTTCGTTTGGCAGTCTCAGAACGGAGAGAATGAGGATACAATGGTGATAAGGTTCTATCCGGAAAAAGCATTAAACCATGTGAAGAATTTTGTGACTCTTGCAGAAAAGAAATTTTACAACGGACTTGTCATATTCAGGGTGGAGCCCAATTTTGTAATTCAGACTGGAAGCCCGGACAATACGAATATGGGAGGGCCGGGATACAATGTAAACGCCGAATTCAATGACATCAAACATCTGAAAGGCACAGTCGCAATGGCGCGCTCTCAGGACCCTAACTCAGCCGGTAGCCAGTTCTATATTTGCCTCGGAGCGACTCCGCACCTTGACGGAAAGTACACTGTTTTCGGTCAGGTGATTGAGAAAACAGATGTTCTTGACCGCATAAAGAAGGGAGACTATATGAGAGAGGTTAAAATAGTGGATGCGGAGGAGTACTACGGAGCAGACTACAAGAAAATTATTGAAGAAAAGGACATTCACTAAAATAAATTTTCTATTCATGTAAAATAAAAAAGGGCGCTTTCGCGCCCCTTTTTATTTTATACCGGCCAGCCTGTTATTCTAAGCTTATCTTGCACTCACAGACAGGTTTCTCATTTCTTCCGTCGGTTAAGAGGTCCGCAATTATTTTTACAATGCGCTGATAATGCTCAAGAACCTCACCTTCAAGAGGAAGCTGGCTCTCCTTTGAAAAGGCATTTTTTAAAGATGAATTGCAGGGATGAACCTCTTCGAAATTCATTCCGGGAAGAACCTTCATAAGTCCGTAAAGAACAACATAGGCTGCAGGGTCGCAGGGTCCGCATTTCGCGCCCATTGAAAGAATCTTTCCCTCATTCACGTTGAGATAGACAGATAGAACGTCCTTCCATTCGGAAGTCGTGTCGCAAACAGAGCCTAGAACAGATTTGTTGTATTCTTCCGGCTCTCCGAAGAGGGAATGGTCAATCCTTTTCATGTATTCTTTCAGTTTTTCTCTCATATTACAGGCCAATCCTTAATTGAATCAATTATTTCCGTTAAACCGTTTTTGAGTATATCAAGGTCGCTTTTATCATTGTAAAATCCGAATGAAACTCTTATCGGTGGGTAGTGCGCCGGGTTAAGAAGTTTTTTTCTCTCCCTGTTGTCAAAGAAAGGATTCACGCAGAAGAATCCCGTGCGGAGCATTATCCTGTGGTCTCTGTCCAGAATCTCTCCCACTGTAGAATTCTTTTCCGAAAGCCGCGTGAATTTTTTTATGACAAAGGTGGTTATGCCTTTGACGCATGAAATATCGCAGTCCCCTATTATCTGAATCTCTCCAAATTTTCTTAAGAACTCCCTGAACTCGCAGTTTAAGGGCTCAATTCTCTCCTCCATCGCCTCATAGCCGATTTCATTTACGAATTCGCAGGCTGATTTGCATGCATATATGTTGGCGAAATCCTGCAGACCCGCCTCATACCTGTACGGATATGAGCGGTATTCTGTCTTTTTGTTAATATAAGTGTTTCTTATTGTGTCGCCTCCCACATTGTAGAGAGCAAGGTCCCTGAAATGCTCGTTTCTTACGTAGAGTATGCCTATTCCGGTCGGGCCGTAAACCTTGTGCATGGAAAATGCAAAAAAATCAATTCCCAACTCCTGCACGTTTACTCTTGCATGAGGCACTGATTGAGCTCCGTCCACAAGAAGGAGTCCATTGTGCCTGTGAGTTATCTCAGCTATATCCTTTATCGGATTTTCGATTCCATCGAGATTGGAAATGTGGACAAGGGAGACCAAAGCCACGTCGTTCTTCTTCATCTCATCTTCGAAGAGCTGAAGGTTGAAAGTGTTGTCATCATTCACGTCTAGTATTGTCAGCTTTATTCTCTTCTCCTCCTCAAGCTTCTTCCAGACGCAGTGGTTGGAATTATGCTCTTTCTCCGTTATAATAACGCGTTTTCTGTCTTTGAAAGGAAAAATGTTGGCGAGGATGTTTATGGACTCGGATGTGTTTCTGGTGAAGATTATCTCTCTTCTGCTTCTTGCGTTGATAAGCGACGCGACAGAGGAGCGCGATTCTTCGATACCGTCTGACAATTCCCTTGAAAGGGCATAAGGCGCTCTGCCGGCGCAGACCGAATAGTGAGTGTAATATCTGGTGATTGAATCGATTACCTTTCTCGGCTTTAGCCCCATGCAAGCAGTGTCAAGATATACAGAACCCGGGTTGTTGTCATAAAACGGAAATAGTTTTTTGTAATCCATCGTTTTATAATACATAAATTATCTGATTTTTCAATATCATTTAAAAATAAGAATAACTGAAAAGAAATGCAGAATCGATCCGGCAAGAACAAAGAGGTGCCAGATTATATGAAAGAAGAATTTCCTGTCGAAAATATAAAAGACTGCCCCGAGCGTATAGCACAGGCCGCCAGCAACGAGAAAAACCGATGCGGCGAAAGGAATCGCGGAGAAGAGCGGCTTTGCCGCAATGATAATGAACCACCCCATGAGAAGATAAATAACAGTTGAAACGAAATTGAACCTGTGAACGAAGAATACCTTGAAGAGTATTCCCAGAATAGCCAGCCCCCATATTATTCCGAATATTGTCCATCCCCATCCTCCTCTTAGCGGAAGCAGAGTGAAGGGGGTGTATGTGCCCGCAATCAGTATGTATATTGAGGAATGGTCGAATACCTTGAAAAGATTCTTTACTTTTCCCTCTCTAAAAGAGTGGTAGAGTGTTGAGCTCACGTAAAGCAAAATGAGTGTGGACCCGTATATTGCGCTTGATACAATCGCATATCCATTCTTTATCCTTGCGGCAAGCACAACCGCAATAACCAGTCCCGCAACGCTGAGGATGACCCCGAGTCCGTGAGTTATTGCATTGAATATCTCCTCTATAAGCGTCATCTTTCTTTTGTTCGCATCTCGTATCATTTTATCTTCACTCCTATGTAAATGAGCATTGGGCTGAAATCAGCAGAATCAAAACTCTGAGAGTCAGCAGTCAGTGAGTAGAGAGGATAGAGAATTTTCTGCAGTTTCATCAGAAGCGAATGGATTTGCTTTTTCTTGCCCGTTGACGGGTTGAACTGGTAGATGTCGAATATGCCGAAATACCTCACTACTTTTTTCTCAAGAACAGCAGAAGAAAAGAGGCGGGAAAAATTTTTAATCTTCATTATTGACAGGTTGTGCATATTCAGTGAGTCCTTGTTGAAGAAGAGGGAGAGACGACTATTTATGCCTGTTTTGTTTGGTATTATTACAACCAAATATCCGCCCGTTTTAAGAAGCTTGATGTGTCTTCCGACTACGTTTGAAGGATCGTCGAAATGCTCTATGAATCCCCTCGAAACAACCATATCAAAGCTCTCCTCATACTCATTCATGAATGATTCTGAGAAGAAATCCGCTTCGATTACGTTTTTATCAGGATAGCCGTGCATTCTGAAGATTTTTCTGTTCATCTCTGCTCCGCTCTTAGAGTATTCTATTCCGAAGGGTACAGCTTTAAGGAGTGTGGCGAGCTCAGTAATGAAGTAGCCTGGAGCCGAACCTATCTCCACTATTCTCGACTTTGGCTTAAGGGAAACATTCTTCAGAATTATTTCAAGCTGTTTTGAGTGAACGTAAGGCACGAAGAGGTTCCCTATTGAGGCAGGCAGGGATGATTCATAGGCAGAGAGAGTCATTTTGCCATTCTCTGATTGATACTTCTTCTCCCAGTATTTTCTTTCAGTAAGTTTTTTCATCTGACGGATTATATTGTCAATCCCGATAAAAATCAAGTCAATAATAACTGCGGGGGGTAACAATTCCTCAAAAATAGTTATAAGTCGATATCATTTAGAATGTTATATGAAAAACTTGACAATTAAAATATATTATATATAGTTTAGACAGGAGGTAAAAATGAGAAATGTTCGGTTATCATTTAAAGGAAGCATACATCATGTTATGAACAGAGGTGACAAAGGTGAAAACATATTTTATGTACCCAAATACAAAGAGTATTTTGTGAGAATCATGAATGCTTACGCTGAAAAATTTGGTATGGAAATTATTGGTTATGTAATAATGAATAATCATTATCATATTCTTCTAAAAAACTGTTCAGGAATGTTATCTAAATATATGATGATTATAAATATGAAATATGCATTATACTATAGAAAAAAAGAGGGAGGAAAAGGTTATGTTTTCCAAAATCGATTTAAATCGACGATCATTGAAAATGTTGAATATCTGCGTGATTGTTTAATCTATTTGTATCTAAATCCAGTAAGAAAGGAAATTGTGGAAGATCCGTTTACATACAGATGGTCATCACTTTATAACATTGTAAATAAACCTCCTTTGGATAGCACTCAAAAAAATTTGATATACTTGTTTTCAAGTATTGATAATTTCATTGCTTGTTTGAAGGAAAGAAACGGGAAACTGCTGAAGGTGAGAAAATACAGAAATATCACATATATTGGTTCTGACGGGTTTATTTTGAATTCATTGAAAATTTATAATAGAAGAAGAAATAATGATTTTATTTTAAGCCCTAAAAGAAGAATTGAAGATCAAAATCCAATCTCACTTGAACAAATTTTTAATGATGTTCTGAAAAAGTTTAAGATAAATCTAAGGAAAACAAGCAGCTATGAAACCAATAAACAGACGATACATAAGATTCTTTTTTATTTAAGAGATACTTACGATATGAAATATTCCGACATTAGTAGAATTAAATTATTTAGTAGATATACCTATAAATCTCTAACTTCGACTTATCATCGTCTTAAGTCATCGAAAATAAATGGTTTATAGGCCTTTTTGAGGAATTGTTGACCTCCGCAGTTAAATATTGACTTTATATTTAAAATGGATAAAATATGTAAATGTCAAGGAATAAAAAAGATGAAGAGATGAAGAGAGGGAAGAAAGACCCCGAAAATAAGAATAATATAAAGAGCGCGGACCCGATTTCAAATATCGAAAAGCAGCTCAGAAACAAGCTGAAAAAGCCGCTCTCGAAAAAAGAGATTGCCCATATTCTCCATTTTGCTTCCAATGAACCCAAATTCGAAGCGATACTCACCAATCTGCTCCAGACCGGAAAGATAGTCCAGCTCAAGAACAACAAATACGGATATGCATCATCAATGGAGATGGTCTCCGGCATAATAGAGGTTCATCCGAAGGGTTTCGGCTTTCTGATACGTGACGATTCCAAGAGCGACATATTCATACCCATGCACCTGATGTCTACCGCTCTTGATAAGGACAGAGTTCTCGTGAAGATAATAAAATCTTCGAGAGGCTCAAGGGAAGAGGGAAAAGTAGTCTCCGTTCTTGAGAGGCGCACCCAGAAGATTATGGGTACTCTGAAGAATAAAGGAAAATTCTTTTACGTGGTCCCGGACGACGAAAGGATACTCAAAAACATATTCATAGACACTCCGAATCTTACCGAGAATGACGCTGAAAAGAAGGTAATAGTGACTTTAAGCGACTGGGAGTCGCCGAAGATGAATCCAACGGGGGAGATAGTAGAGTTCGTCAATGCAAAAAACAAAGTGGATCTCATGGGGAAGACTCTTCTTATAGAGAACGGCTTTGACGACACATTCCAAAAGAATATTGAAGCGGAGGCAAAATCCGCCGCATTTGACGCAAACGACATATCGAACAGGAGAGACCTGAGGGGGGAGATGATATTCACGATCGACCCGAAGGATGCTAAGGACTTTGACGACGCAGTGTCGATTGAGAAGGCTGGCAGCGGATACAAAATCGGAGTCCATATCGCAGACGTTTCATACTTTGTGAGAGAAGGAACTCTACTTGACAGGGAGGCGTACAGAAGGGGTACGAGCGTTTACCTGATAGACAAGACGGTTCCCATGCTTCCTGAAATCCTCTCTAACGGATTGTGCAGTCTCAAAGAGAACGAGGAGAGGTTCACTATGACTTGCGAGTATACGATAGACGGCAGGGGAATGATAACTGGCTATGATGTATTCCCCTCGGTTATACGAAGTTTTAAGAGGTTCACATACGAGGAAGCGCAGGAGATGATTGATTCTCCCGACAATTCGCCTCTCTCGGAAAAGCTTTTGATGATGTCACGAGCCGCAGACCTTATGCACAAAGCGTCAGTTGAGAAGAGCAGGATAGATTTTGACATACCTGAGGTAGAAGTGATTCTATCCGAAGCCAATGAACCCCTTCTTGTAAGGGAGAAAAAGAAACTCAAGACTCATAAGATGATAGAGCTATTTATGGTGGGAGCCAACAACATAGTATCCTCTCACCTCTTCAAAAAGACAAAAAAGACCCTGTACAGGTCGCATCCTGAGCCTGACATTGAAAAACTCGACAACCTGAGGTCATCTCTGCGCTCATTCGGATACAGACTGAAGGATGCTTCCGCAAAATCCATACAGTCTCTTATTGAGAAGACTGAGCATACAGACAACGGATTCGTCATCAGGGAGATGGTTCTCCGTTCGATGATGAAGGCGAAGTATTCGACGGCAAATGACGGCCACTACGGACTGGGACTTGACTATTACACTCACTTCACGTCGCCCATAAGAAGGTACCCTGACCTGGTGATACACCGTCAGCTTAGGAGCGTGATTGAGGGGGGGTATTACAAAACGGATTCCCTTGACCTTATAGCCAAGCATTCGACTGAGCGCGAATGGGCCGCGGAAAAGGCCGAGCGCGATTCGCTGGACATGGCTAAGATGTACTATCTGAGCAGAAACCAAAAGAGCGAGTATGAGGGAGTCATTTCATCCGTGACACAGTTCGGTGTCTTCATAGAGCTTAAAGATATATTCGTAGAGGGTCTTGTAAGATACAGGGACCTTGACGACGATTACTACAAGGTGAGCGAGAATGAAGTTTCTGTTACAGGTGTTCACACAAAGAACGTCATCACACTGGGCGATAGGGTCATTGTCAGAGTAGAAAAAATAGAACCTGAAAGAAAGATGCTTGATCTCAAGATAACCAGATTTTTGAAAAAACAAAAATAATACGGAGGTTTCAATGAAGGAAGGATTGACATTCGACGACGTCCTTCTCGTGCCACAGCATTCCGAAGTGACAGCAAAAGACGTAGCGCTGAAAACAATGCTTTCAAAAAACATTCAGCTCAACATACCTATAGTCTCTTCAGCCATGGACACTGTGACTGACCACAGGATGGCGGTTGCACTCTCCAAGGAGGGAGGGATAGGAATAATACACAAAAATATGAGCGTTGGAGAGCAAGCTGATGAAGTCAAGAGAGTGAAGAGGTATGAGAGCGGACTGATACAATCGCCTCTGCGTCTGCATCCGGACGATACTCTCAAGCATGCGAAGGAACTGATGGAAAAATATCACGTGTCAGGCCTTCCTGTTGTCGACAAAGACAATAAGCTTACAGGAATTCTGACAAAACGCGACATACTCTTTGAGACAGACCATAAGATAAAAGTCAAGGAGAGGATGACTTCAAAGAAGCTCATAACTGCCAAAAAAGGCATAACTCTTAAAAAGGCTCGGGAAATATTCAGGGAAGAACGGGTTGAAAAACTGCCTATAGTTGATGATCGATACCGTCTTGTCGGGCTTATAACCATACGAGACATACTCAATATTGAAGAGCACCCTAACGCATGCAAAGACAGATTTGGCCGCCTGAGGGCGGGAGCCGCTGTCGGAGTGGGAAAAGATTTCATGGAGAGGAGCACCGCTCTTGTTGAGGCCGGAGTGGACGTTCTTATGGTCGATACGGCTCACGGAGACTCCAGGAATGTCATAAATGCCGTCAGAGAGCTTAAAAAAAGGTTCAAAATAGATATAGTGGGAGGAAACATAGCAACCGCGAAGGCCGCGGAGGCTCTTATAAAGGCTGGAGCCGACGGAGTCAAGGTGGGCATAGGCCCCGGTTCAATATGCACAACAAGGATCATCGCAGGAATAGGAGTGCCTCAGCTGACCGCAATTATGGATGTTGCGTCAGTCGCAAAAAAGCATCGGGTGCCGTTCATAGCAGACGGAGGAATAGTATATTCCGGAGACATAGTCAAAGCGCTTGCCGCCGGAGCCTCTTCGGTTATGATAGGAGGGATTCTCGCAGGAACGGAGGAGGCGCCCGGAGAGACTCTCATTATGGACGGAAGAAAG
>JAQVDU010000003.1 GCA_028698175.1 bacterium
CTGCTCCTCGTTTCTTGAGGGAAGCGTGAAAAAATATCGCACAGCTTCATTTGAAGTCATTCCGTTATAGATTATACCCAATTCCCGTATCCTCTTTGCATACTCTTCCTGGGTTGTCCATTTTTTGTTGCCTTTGAAGAACATGTGCTCGTAAAGGTGCGACAATCCGCAGTTATCGGGAGTCTGAGTGTATGCTCCGTTCTTGACCGCTATCTCAATCGTCACAATCGGCTCGCTTCCTGCCTTTATCATTATGACTTCAAGACCATTATCGAGAACTATGCTTTTGAATTCCCTGTCGAGTATAGTCTCTCCGAAGAGGCTTGAAAATGACGACAAGATAAGAGCCGAGATAATCAGAAAACGCTTCATATTTTCTCCTTTATGCTTTTTTTCTCAGTCAAAAAGAACAAGCCGCCCAAGAGACTGAAAAGAACCGTTATGATGAAAAACGAGAGCGACAATGCTACGGTCTGCTCTCTGGCGGTTCCTCCGAAGAATGTTATGTACGCCCACTCCCTAAGTCCAAGTCCGTTTATTGTGAGTGGTATCATGCTTATCACCGAGATGAATGGGACGTATATTAAAAGGTCAATGAAAGTGATGTCAAGATCTTGTGAAAGAACTATGAAGTAGTTGGTGAAGACAAATACAAGTTGAATCATGAAGGAGAGGGTTAGATTTATAACTAGCTGTCTTTTATGGTTTTTTATAAGCCTTAGGGATGTGAAAAGAGAGTTTATCTTTTCTCCAAATTTCAGCACTTTTATTTTGGAAAACAAAGAGAAGAAGAATCCGAAGATTCTGTCATTTGCAATCGAAGCGAAGAAGAGAACCGATAGGATTATGCCTCCGGCTGAAAGAGGAATAAAGTATTTGATCTGCACCCTGTTGAAAAAAATTATCGGCATTATGGTAACATAGGTGACGATGCCCAAAAGGCCGAGCCATCTTTCAATAAGAATGGAAGAAATCACATCGGATAGCTGTTTATCCTTGTCTGCTATGTAAATCCCCCTTATAACGTCCGTTCCTACCGTTGAAGGAAGGAAATTGCCGAAAAAGAGGCCTATTATGTAAATTTTAAATGAACGAAAAACGGAAACATTGAAGCCATACAACTTCAAAACCATCTGCCACCTTAAAGCGAGGATGTACGTGAAAATAAAATTTGTGAGGAAAGCCAGAACAATAAAAATCAAGTTGGAATTACGCATAACCTCCAATGTTCCGAAGAAGTCTATTTTTGCAAATATGAAATAGAGTATGAGGAGCGTTACTGCGATCCTTGCAAGAGAGAGTAAAAATTGTTTCATTGAATAAATATATGTTAAGGATACTATTTGTCAAGGGGAAAGCTTGTTCGCTGGAGTAAGTCGGCGCTACGCTAATTCAGTTAAAGGTTACAAGTTAAAAGTTAAAAGGTAATTCACAGTTGAGTAAGATTTTATCTTTACAGGCATACTCAAAAATTTCAGTGCGGCTTAAGCACTGGGATTCAATGTTTAGGAGTCTGTGGGGACATTCCTTCGGTGTGTCCCCACAACAGAATTCAATTCTTATTGAACTGGTAAGCCCAAAGTGAATGAGAACATTATCACAAGGCAGGTCATCATGTGGGTTGGGGACAGCACTTGTACTGTCCCCACTATATGACTGCTGTTTTCAGCATTCCAACTCTAACCCATCATGATATGCTGCCGGTGATGATGTCCGAATGAACACTAAACTGTTCAGTTAAAGGTTACAAGTTAAAAAGATAAAATAGCCACAGGAAAACCACTTGCACTGACCCTGTTTCACCGGACTACTCTTTAATTCATTTTTTCCCTTGACAAGTCCGGCCTGAAAATTATATTTTAGCAAAACAACAAGGAGGACATAAAATGAAGAACACTTTGCAGAAGTTTTCGCCTATGAATGACCTTTTCGACCTCAGAAAGGAGATTGATTCAATGTTTGACAACAGATTCTTCGGAGGAATGCTTCAGAGGTTCGGCGAACAGGCATGGGCTCCGGTTATGGACATTGTCGAAAGCGACAAGGACTTCACGGTGAAAGTAGAGCTTCCGGGAATGAAGAAAGAGGAGATCAAGATAAACATTGAAAACAATATCCTTTCCATAGAGGGAGAGAGAAAGAGCGAATCCGAAGAGAAGGGAAAGACATTCCACAGAATCGAGAGGTCCTACGGATCATTCTACAGAGCCGTCTCCCTTCCCAAGCAGATTGACGAACAGAAGATAAAGGCCTCTTTCAACGACGGCCTTCTGACAGTGGTGCTTCCGAAATCGGACATTGCAAAGACAAAGGCGATCGAGATCACAGACAAGTGAGGTCTGATTAAACCAATCAGTTAAAAGACGCCCGGAAAGGGCGTCTTTTTTTTCTCTTTGTTGACAAATTTCAAATAATCTATATATTAGATTTCTATGTTGGCAAAATTCATTCTATCTTACTATTCAAAAGCTCCCCTGAAGGTTTTCTTTGGTTTCGTGATGCTGATACTTGTAGACCTTGCCCAGCTCTTCGTGCCGAGGATGGGCCAAAAGGCGATAGACCTTATTGCTTCGGGCAATCAGGACGTCTCCGGGCTGTTTTGGCTCTCGCTTATAACAATAGGACTCGCATTGAGCATAGGCATATGCAGGTTCACCTGGAGAATGATAATAATAGGAACATCACATTTTATTGAGAATGACTTTAAAAACAAATTATATGACCATCTTTTAAAGCTTGATTCCAATTTCTTCAACAAAACAAAGACAGGCGACATAATGGCTCATATGACAAATGACATGCAGGCGATAAGAATGTCAACGGCATTCGGAATGATATCCGGATTTGACGCGATATTCCTCTTCACGGCCGCTTTGATTTTCATGCTGAACCTTGACGTGAAACTGACTCTTCTGGCTATGGCGCCCCTTCCGATAATCTCTCTGATAACTCTCTTTGCGATGAAGCTGATGTTCAGATACTTCAGGGACGTCCAGGAGTCCTTTTCCCAGCTCACTGACAAAGTGCAGGAGCTTTTAAGCGGAATAAAAGTAATTCAGGCATTCAGGCAGGAAGACAAGGAGCGTAAAAGGTTCAATGTGACGAGCAAGGATTATGTCAAAAAGAACATTGACCTTATAATGCTCTGGGGAACGATGTTTCCCCTGATTTTTCTTTTTGCAGATTTGGGGGCGGCGATAGTGCTATACATGGGAGGCCAGTATGCGATTCTCGGCAGCATAACCCCAGGGGAGTTTGTCGCTTTCTTTGTATATCTCGGCATAATCACTTGGCCTATGATGGCTGTGGGCTGGGCATCCAATATTTTTCAGAGGGGAAACGCATCATACAAGAGGGTATATGAATTTTTGAAGGAGGAGGCGAAGATAATCGACAATGAAGATGCAAGGCATGTATCATTGCGGGGAAATATCGAACTCAAAGACATTACTTTCGGCTATCAGGATAAAGTTGTTCTGAAAGGACTCTCAATGAACATAAAGCAGGGAGAGTATGTGGGAATAATCGGAAGAATAGGAACGGGAAAATCGACTATAGCAAAGCTCATACTGAGGATTCTTGAGCCGCAGAGAGGAGAGATTCTTTTTGACGGGTTGAGTTATAAAAAAATAAAGATAGATTCGGTGAGGGATTCGATAGGGTACGTCCCCCAGGATTCATTTTTGTTTTCAATGTCGATAATGGACAATATAAAATTCGGCAGACGGGACGCCACAGACGAAGAGGTGCAGGATGTCGTCAAAGCATCCGCATTCTATAAAGACCTAATTGATTTCAAGCACGGGCTTGACACTATAGTGGGTGAAAAGGGAGTCACTCTTTCCGGAGGCCAGAAGCAGAGGCTCTGCATCGCCAGAGCGCTGATACGTAAGCCTAAAATCCTCATTCTTGACGACGCTTTGAGCGCGGTTGACACTAACACGGAGAAAGAGATACTCGGAAATCTGAGCGAATACTCCAAGGGAATTACTACAATCGTAATTTCCCACAGGATATCGTCATTTATCAATGCAGACAGCATATATGTGCTTGGAGATGAAAAAGTGGAATCATGCGGCAAGCATTCGGAGCTTATAGTGAGCTCGCCACTCTACAGGGAATTTTACAGAATTCAAAGGCTGGAAGATTAGTATGGAAGAAGAAAGGCAGTACAAGACATCCGACAAGAATCTGCTGAAGAATATTTGGACGTATTCCAAAAAATATCTATTTCAGATAATCCTGACCTTCATATTCCTCATCATTATGAGCATTCTGCAGATTGTTCTCCCTGTTATTTCCAAAACCGCGATAGACAATTACATTCAAAAAAACTACACTGCTTTAAAATTGTCGGACAAATCGAGGGAAGTATATGAAAAGAATTCCGCATATTCGTATAAGGCAGACTCTCTGTTATTCGTCCCTTCGAGAGTGATAACAAAGGATGAATACTATCTTATGAAGAGAGACTCCGTTATGCTTGAAGAGAAATATTATCCTGTCGAATTAAAATACAGAGATTACCTTGAAGAGGAAAGCATCGATTATATACACGTGGGTGATTTCTGCCTGGTCGAGCAGAATTCTTTGAAATCTATGGATGACAGATATCTGAGAGAGGTGAGGGGGAAGGACATATCAAGCGTAAAGAGATTCGCTTTGTTATATGTTCTCCTTCTTGTTGTGTCATTTTTATTCAATTACATGCAGGTCATCATTCTGGCTATCGTTTCGGAAAACATAATGTATGACATGAGGGACAGGATGATGAAACACCTGATGTCCCTCTCCATGGATTTCTTTCATAAAAATCCGCTTGGCCGCCTAGTGACAAGGGCGACAAACGACATTGCCGCTCTAAGGGAGCTCTTTACGGATGTTTTCATCTACTCGGCAAAGGACATTCTCACGATCATAGGGGTCATTATAATAATGTTCAGAATGTCGTGGAAGCTCTCCCTTGTAGTTCTCGGCGCTATGCCTTTTGTGATTATCCTTCTCCTTCTTTTTCAGAAATTCGCAAGGGGGGCTTACAGGGACGTAAGGACAACACTGGCAAAAGTCAATGCCTTTCTCTCCGAGGCAATAACCGGTGTCTCCCTCATTCAGGCATTTCATCAGGAGAAGCAGTCCTATGATGATTTTTCCGTGACAGGCAAAAATTATTACAAAGCCAACATGAATCAGCTCTTTATATTCTCCATATTCAGGCCTCTCATAGACGTAATGTCATACATAACAATAGCAGTGATGATTTATGTGGGAGGAAGAGGAATATTCAACGGAGAGTTCACCATAGGGATACTCTTTGCATTTTTGTCTTATATAGAGCTATTCTTCAGGCCGATTTTTGATTTCTCCGAAAAGTACAACATATACCAGTCAGCAATGGCTTCATCCGAGAGGATATTCCTCCTTCTTGACGAAAAACCGTCAATAAAGGAGAGCGATAACCCGATAAAGCCGAAAGAGATCCTCGGAAAGATTGAATTCAAAAACGTCACTTTTGAGTACAAAAAGAATGAACCTGTTCTTCGGGACGTATCATTCACAATCGAACCAAATACTTCCGCAGCCTTTGTCGGAGCAACAGGAGCCGGAAAGACAACCCTGATAAACCTTTTAATGAGATACTATGACCCGCAGGAGGGAGAGATACTGATAGACAAAGTGAACATAAAAGATATGCCGATTGAGTTTCTGCGCTCCTATTTCGGACTTGTAATGCAGGATGTGATGATATTTTCAGGCGACATCAAGTACAATATTCTTTTAAACAGAGATATAGAAGAAAAGAGGATGATTGAATATGCAGAGTATGTGAATGCAGACAAGTTCATAAACAAAATCCCCGGAAACTATTCCGCAATGCTCAATGAGAGGGGGTCAAACCTCTCAACAGGCCAGAGGCAGCTTCTCGCATTCGCCAGAGCTCTTGTGGACCAGCCGAAGGTTCTGGTGCTTGACGAAGCGACTTCAAATATTGATTCAGAGACAGAGTATCTCATACAGGATGCTATAAAGAAAATAATGAACGACAGGACTACAATAGCGATTGCTCACCGCCTTTCAACAATTCAGGATGCGGACAGAATATACGCTCTTCATAAAGGAAAAATTGTGGAGCAGGGGAACCACAGAGAGCTTCTCTCAAACAGAAAATATTACTATGACCTCTACAAGCTCCAGTATGTGAAATAGAAAATCAAAAAGCAAACCCTTTAAAAATCTACTTTCTTGACATAACTATCCCATTATGATATACTTCATTGTTTTTATAATTATATATAATGCATAGGAGGCTTAATGAAACTGGATATCAGATGGAGAGTTCTGATTGTAGCGCTGGTGTTGGTACTTTCTGTTTATCAACTCTATTTTACCTACAGATACTACACTTTGTCCAATGAGGATAAGGTAAAGATGAAACCGGAGGAGATAAGCCGTTTAAAAGACAGGGCTCTTCACCTCGGTCTCGACCTTCAAGGCGGAATGAACCTGATACTCGAAGTCGACAAGACCCAGCTCTCCAAAGACGAGGCTGACGGAGCTGTGGACAGAGCTCTGGAGATACTTAGAAACAGAATCGACCAGTTCGGAGTCTCCGAACCCACAATTGAAAAACAGGGCGCAAACAGAATCAATATACAGCTGCCCGGTGTGGTGGACAGAGAGAGGGCAAAGATGCTTCTCGGACAGACCGCTCAGCTTGAATTCAGAATCGTAGCCGAAAATGACGTTTTTCAGAAGCTTATAGAGAATATTGACAAGAGGCTTGATGACCTCAAATATGAAGAGAATGAGCGTCTCGGAGCATCAGTTGATTTCAACGGCTCTGATTTTATTGTTTATCCTGAAAATATTCCGGTTATAAAGGATATTCTTGCAAATGAAGAGATAAAGAAGCTCATTCCCGCCGACTACATAATTATGTGGGGCAGGGAGAAAGAGAAGGAGGGAACGACTGCCACGATGCTCTGCCTTGTAGACAGAAATCCTGTTTTAAAGGGAGACGCCATACTTGAAGCGCTTCCCGGAATAGGCACGAGCGACAATCCGTACGGAGTGAAAGTCCAGCTCACCATGAACAGAACCGCAAAAAACAAATGGGCATCCATCACCGGCTCAAACATCGGCAGAAGGATAGCATTTTCGCTTGATTCGGTTATTGTGTCTGCACCAGTGGTAAGGGAGAGAATTCCTTCGGGAAACACTGAAATTTCAATGGGCACCGGAACAATAGACGACGCAAAGGACCTCGCCATAATACTCAAGGCGGGAGCTCTTCCCGCGCCGGTTAAAATTGTCGAGGAGCGTTCCGTTGGGCCTACCCTCGGATCCGATTCCATAAATCAGGGAATCAAATCAATGATTTACGGTGCGCTGGTTGTCTTTATTTTCATGGCAATCTACTATGCAATGTCAGGCCTCATCGCTAACCTTGCAATGATACTGAATATGATAATCCTCCTTGCAGTGCTCTCTCTGTTCAGAGCGACTTTGACTCTGCCGGGCATGGCAGGACTGATACTTCTCATAGGAACGGCAATCGACGCAAATGTCCTTATATTTGAAAGAATAAGAGAGGAGATAGCATCTGGAAAGACAATGAAAACGGCAATATCAACTGGCTATGCAAAGGCATTCACTACGATTCTTGATGCCAACCTTACTTCGCTTCTGACAGCCCTGATACTCTACTGGTTCGGCACCGGGCCTATTAAGGGTTTCGCAATAACATTGGGCATAGGACTCGTGGTCAGCTTCTTCACTGCGATATTTGTCACGAGAATCATCTTTGATCTTATAACCAGCAATAAAAACTTTAAGCGGCTTTCAATATAAGGAGGAATGATGTCATTCTTAAAAATAAAGCTTCCGGAAATACAGTTTACAAAGAACAGAAAATACACATACGTTCTGTCTCTCGTTCTTATACTCATAGGACTCATTTCAATGTTTGTAAAGGGAGGCCTTGAGTCTGGAATAGATTTTACCGGAGGAATAGTCCTTCAGGTCCATTTTGACAAAGAAGTCCACATTGACCAGCTGAGAAGCGCCGTGGAATCGGCAGGCTATAAAAACTCAATGATTCAAAAGTACGGCACGTCAAATGATTTCCTGATAAAGGTTCAGGGAGATTATGAAAAAGAGAAGGATACCATAGGCCCTGTTGTGACCGAGTATGCAACATACCCCAATCCCACCTACGGTGAAAAATCAGTCGCCTTGAAGGTGAAAGTGAAGGACAAAGAGAGCGCAATCAAAAACGTCTTTCTCCGTTCGGCAATCTTCTCTTCCGTTCAGGAAGTGAGCGCTGTTGACAAATACGACATGCTTGAAGAATCCGGAGCGATTACAATAGCAGTCGAAGGTTTTGCGAAAGACACAATAATAGACCTTTATGTCTTTGCAACCGACTATTCGGATAACGTAGGCCCAGAGAAGCTTATAAAAATTCAAGTGGCAAAAGACAAAAAAACCGCATCAGCGGTTTTGTCCGAATGGGTTGACACGACAGCATCAAAGACGGAAGCAAAGAGTGTCGTCTTCTCACCATCGGAAAAGCTTGTAAACCAGCTTAATGAAGCATTCAAAGAGAACAGCATCCGAGTCGACAGGGAAGAGGTCGTGGGAGCCGCAATGTCAAAGGAGCTTCAGCTGAAATCATTCTGGGTTGTGCTCTTCGGCATGCTTGCGATTCTTGCTTACATCTGGTTTAGGTTCACATTCCGGTTCGGAGTCGCTTCAGTTCTGGCTATCTTGCATGACGTTCTGATTACTTTGGGATTTCTCTCTCTTACAGGCCGTGAAATGTCAATCCAGATAATCGCGGCTCTGCTCACCCTGATAGGTTATTCTATAAATGATTCAATCATAGTATCGGACAGGATACGCGAAAACATCAAACTTATGAGAAAGGATTCTTTCGACCAGATAGTTAACAGGTCCTTAAATCAGGTCCTCGGAAGAACATTGATAACTGCGGGAACGACCCTATTCGTGCTTATCAGCCTGTTTTTATTCGGCGGAACAGTCATAAATGATTTTGCATTTGTTCTTATAGTGGGAATTATAGTGGGAACATACTCTTCCGACTTTATCGTGGCGCCCCTTGTTCTTGACTGGGAGCTCAAGTATCCCACAAAAAAGAGGGGGTGACGGAGTATTTTAAACACCTTTGAAAGGAATCTGAAAAAAGGTGAAGTTCTCTTCAGGCAGGGAGACCCGCCTGATGAGGTCTATATGGTCAAAAGCGGCAAGATAGAAATCTTCATAAACGAAGGGGATGATAAGAAACGATTTGCAATCGTGACAGAGGGAGAGTTTATAGGCGAGATGTCAATAATAGACGGCAGACCGCGATCCGCCTCTGCCGGAGCATTTGAAGACGCAACCGTTATAATCCTCGACAGAAAATCTCTTCTCAGGCAGATTGAAGAGGACCCTATGCTTGGGGCTCTGATAACAACTCTTGTGAGGCGCCTCAGGGACATGGACAGAAAAATAGCAAGGTAACATAGGAGCAAAATATGAAGCGCCTATCTCTTATTACGTATGTAATTTTTGCGGCTCTCATACCTTCAGTCATACATTCCCACGCTCCTCTGATAAGTGAGCTGGTTGCCGACCCGTCCACATATCTGGACAGGTCCGAATGGGTTGAAATTTTCAACAACACGCTAAATCCGATTCTCATAGACGGATGGAAAATAACAGACGGAGAGGGTATATGGACAATTCCCTCAAACGGATACTACCTCTATCCGAACGGAAAGATAACTCTTGCATGGTATGCCGACACATTTAAAAGCTACTACGGATACGCTCCGGACTTCGGAGCTGTTGTCGGAGCATCCGGGGCGAGGCCTCTCTCTGTTTCCGGCACCATAACCCTTGCAAATGCCGGAGACCAGGTCTATTTGAAGAACGCGTCCGACTCCATAATAGATTGTTTCGCTTATGTGACAAAGTATACTACCGCAAATGCGGAGAGCGTCTGGTACCCAATATCAACCGTTCCGTCGACAAACGTTTCATTCATAAGATGGCCTGAAAATTCTGAAGGGCTTGAAGAGAACAGCGAGGTATCAGAAGTTCTCTCGGAAGTGTGGGCAAACGGTCTCGGACAGGCGACTTTAGGACCGGACACAGGAGGCCTTCATCCTCAGGGGCTCATTTTAAAAAACATTGCGCAAAACCCGGGTTCTCCCGATTTTCTTGATAAGGTCATTGTGTCATGCAATGCCACTTCCGATACAACCATCAATTACGTGAGGCTCTACTGGTCAAGCAACAATTTCATTTCAACTGATTCATCCACAATGAACAAACAGGCCGGAGACACGACTTTTATAGACACGATACCCGCATATGCAAAGGGATTTGACATAAGGTACTACCTAAGGGGTGTTGACAACAGGGGGCGCACAGTATTCTCTCCTCCAGCGGCTCCCGCATCTTACTACAGGTACATTGTGGCAGACACTGGAGAATCATACTTTGAAGTTCATTTTAACAAGACAGTTGACCCGTCTCTTGCGAACATGAACGTTGCAGTGGGGGAAGATTCTCTTGATTACCATCTGTGCAAGTACATTCACAACGCCCAGAAGACGATTGACTGCTGTTTTTATGATTTTGACAGGCAGGTTGTTGCCGATTCCCTTGAAGCCGCGCATAACCGGGGCGTAAAAATAAGATTCATTACGGATGTTGACAACAGGTCTTTAGCTCAGGTTGCCCAGCTTGAAGCTGCAGGAATAACTGTTATTGATGACGCATTTCCTGATTCCTATGCAGGAAGCAATATTATGCACAATAAGTTCTGCATCATAGACACGACCTTTACCTTCACCGGTTCGTGGAATATCACGGACAATTGCACTGACAGAAACGCAAACAATTCAATAATGATAAGAGACAGACAGGTTGCGGAAAATTACGTAAAGGAGTTCACGGAGATGTGGGGCTCTGCCACCATGACTCCCAACTCTGCAGTGTCAAAGTTTTCCACACAGAAGACTGATAATATTTCTCACGTATTCATTGTTGACAATGACACTGTCAAAGTGTATATGTCGCCCTCCGACGGGTGCGCTTCAAAGCTTATAAGCGCAATTTCGACAGCAAACAGCTCCATTTACTTCTGCATATTCGTATTCTCGCATCAGGGAGTCTCAGATGCCATGAAAGTAAAGTATGATGCCGGAGTTGACGTGCGCGGAATTTTTGACGCCACATACTGGAATGCCGACTATTCAAAATCCCTCGATATGAGAGGGCTGTGGAACACCGGAAACGACAATAACCCATGGTCGCCTCCTGCCGATGTTTTCAGGGATTCTGTTGACGGGAACCTTCTGCATCACAAGTATATGCTGATAGACGCAGACAAATGGGATTCAAACCCTATAGTCGCCACAGGCTCATTCAACTGGTCTGACGCGGCAGAGGACGGGAATGACGAAAACCTGGTACTGCTTCACTCAAAGTATTTTGCCGACCTGTTCATTCAGGAATTCGCGGCTAGGTACGATGAGGCGGGAGGAGCTGATGCGATTTTAGTGGACACAAAACTCTTCCAGATGGATATTTCGGCAAGAAGAGAGAAGGAAAACGTAATAATCAGTTACAACATCGAAAACACATATGTTTCATCCGTTGAGATAGAATACAATGAGAAAAAAATCCATTCATCCTCTTCAATGAGAGGTTCATTTGTCCATGAGAACAGAGATAGTGGCAAGTATGATATATTTGCCGTAAGAGAGAGCGGAGTGAGGGAGCATTTGGGGCAGTTCTACATTGACAGCTTCGGTAGAGTGCTTTCGGTTGTTTCGGAGAACAACCTGTGGACAAAAAAGTCCCCCTACAAAGCGAAAATCAGCGGAGAAGGTATTGTCAATGTTTCGGTAATAAACGCAATTGGAGAGGTTGTGGAGAAGAAGGACATCGACCTTTCAAAGGAGACACACTATTCACCATCAAAAGATATTTCGGGAGGCATTTACTACATACGCTTCACTGACAGCTCGGGAAACACTTTAAACGAAAAGGTGCTTAAACTAAAATGAGTCAAGTCAAAGTTTCGGTGATATCATCCGCCTTCAATGAAGAGGAGAATGTGCCGATTCTCTCAAAGCTGTTCGATGAATTCAACAGAAAACATAATATGGAGTACGAGCTTGTCTTTGTCGATGACGGATCAAAGGACAATACTTATGCAAACATGATTGACTCTGAAAAAAAATATGCGGGAATAAAGACAGCGCGCCACAGAAAGAATTTTGGAAAGACGGAAGGGATTTTAACCGGGCTTAAAGCTTCAAGCGGAAGCATTGTTGCAATATACGACACTGACATGCAATACTCTCTTGATGAGCTTCCGAGGATGGTTGAAAGAATAGAGAAAGACGGATATGACATCTGCACCGGCTGGAAGCAGGGCAAGTACGCCAAGGCCTTTGTATCAAAAGTTTACAACAAGCTGTCAAGAATGATATTCAATCTCCCTATTCATGACCAGAACGGCCTTAAGGTTCTTAAAAAAGAAATCTTCTCTGAAATTCATCTGAGAAAAGAGTGGCACAGGTACATAATATCCCTTGCGGTCAACAAGGGGTTCACCGTCTGCGAGGAGAAGGTTGAACTTCGGGAGAGAGAGCACGGAGTCTCAAAGTACGGCAATCCCTTTAGGGTCTTTATAGGCATATTCGACATGATGACAGTAAAGTTCGTAATCTCCTTTTTGAAGAAGCCGATGCTTCTTTTCGGCGTTTCCGGCGCACTTCTTATGTCTTTGGGAGTTCTGACCGGAATAGCCGCATTGATACTCAGATTCGGATTTAATTTGGGATTCAGGCCCCTTCTCTACCTCGTTATGCTTCTGATACTCTCCGGACTACTTGTTTTCGCCATCGGATTTATAGCTGAGCTTATGGCTATAATATTCGAAGAGGTTGAGGATATTAAAAGAAGAGGCAAATGAAGCTTTCAGTTATCATTCCTGCCTATAACGAGAAAGAGTACATCAGACTGATAATTGAAAAAGTCAGAAAGGTATCCCTCGACAAAGAAATAATAATAGTGGATGACATGTCAACTGACGGAACGAGGGAGATCCTGTCAAAAATGGACATACCGGGAGTGAAGGTTGTTTTCCACGACAAAAACAAAGGAAAGGCGGGAGCAATAAGGACAGGAGCGGAATACGTGACAGGGGACGTGGTTATTATCCAGGATGCAGACCTTGAATATGACCCGGATGACTACTATTCTCTTGTTAAGCCGATTGAAGATGGAAAATGCGACGTAGTCTACGGCAACAGATTCTCAAAAGAAAATCTCAAAAAGCTCACCTTTATTCAGTATTTAGGCAATATGGTCATGACCTTGTCCGTTTCATTCATTATGGGAAGAAGGATAAATGACATGGAGACGTGCTATAAAACAGTAAGGGCTAGCTATTTTAAAAGGATTGACATAAAATCAAAGGGATTCGGAATAGACCCAGAAATAACAATCAAGCTTTTAAGAATGAAGGCAAGGTTCAGAGAAGAAGAAATAAGATACTATCCGCGGGATTATAATCAGGGAAAGAAGATAAAGCTCAAGGATGCAATAAGAACCTTCTACACAATAGTCAAATTAGGGTTTCTCAATTGATGAAAATTCTCCACATAACAACAGCTTTTAAGAGAAACGAAGAGGACATAATCACCCCTTGGCTTGTGAATCTGCTTCAAGAACAAACAAAAAACAGCGATGTTATCGTTCTTACAAGCGGTTACGGAAGCATTCCGAAGCGTCAAACTTTTGATAAAATTCATGTGCGCAGGTTCAGTTATGCATCGAAAAGAATGATGAAGCTGACGCACGACCTGGCTATTCAGGATTACATTTCACAGCATCCATTATCAGTTTTTCTTCTGCCTTCATTCTTCATCACCGGAGCGATTGAGTGTTTCAGAATAGCGAAAGAAAAGAAAATTGATTCGATTGTCGTTCACTGGCCGTTTCCGCTCTTCTTCATTGCCTTTCCTGCAAAGTTTCTTCTGAATGCAAAGATCATCTCCGTCTTTTACGGCGCAGAGCTGAAGCTTTTTAAAAATAAATTCAGAATGGCAAAATTCATATTCAAGTTCATATGCAAAAATTCCGACTCTCTGATAGCAATTTCGAATTCGACCGGAGAGGAAGTAAAGGAGCTCTCTGGAGCTGAGAATGTCGATGTGATTCCTTACGGCGTGCAAATGAAAGAGGAGAGGGATTTCAGGAAAGACAAGCTTATACTTACGGTGGGCAGGCAGGTGGAAAGGAAGGGAACAGAGTATCTGATAAAGGCAATGAAACTCGTCAGAGAGGATTACAGGCTTGCAGTAATAGGTGAAGGTCCTGAACTGCCGAGTCTGAAAAGAATAGTCAATGAAGAAAATCTCGTCGGGAGAGTTTCGTTTGAAGGGTGGGTCAGAGACGATGAACTTGATTCGATGTATGAGCGCGCTAAAATATTCGTTCTTCCTGCCATATACGATTCAAGGGGAGAGACAGAGGGGCTGGGAATGGTTCTAGTCGAGGCGATGGCGCACGGCGCTGTCTGCGTAGCAACAGGCATAGGCGGAATAACCGACATTATCAAAGACAATGAAACGGGCCTCTTCTCAGAAGAAAAGAATCCCGAAGACATTGCAGAAAAGATAGAGAGAATAATTGATGACAATGAACTCTATGCAAGAATACAAAATAAAGCTTTTGATTTTGTAGCAAGGATTTTTTCGATAGCAAGTATCAATGAAAGGTATATTGAATTATTAAAAGGAGGTAGGAATGAGAAAAAATAACTTATTTTTTATTATGGTTTTAACTTCAGTTGTATTATTTGCTGACAGTTTAAATTTTGTTTTGATAGACACGTGCATAACCGATGCTGACAGGCTTCTTGACGCAGAATGCTACGGTAATCTTGTTTACTGCGCTGATTTTTCAAAAGACATAAGAGTCTTTGATGCATCAGATGCCAACAATCTAATTGAAATGGGAACTATTTCAGTCACTGGATATCCGCAGAGATTCTCTTTATTCGGAAGCTATTTGCATTCTGCAAACAGAGACGGCGGGGTGTGTGTCCTTGATCTATCGGAAGGAACATTGCCTTTAATTAAAGCTTCTTACAATGACGGTTCAAGAATAACGGGGGTGTGGGGAGATTCACAATATGTATATGCGGCGGGTCCCGATGGATTGAAACTTCTGGCAATATCTGATAATACACTTATTCTAAAAGATCATATTGATACGACATCATTTACCTGCAATGATGTATTTGTAAAAGATGACATAGCATATGTCTGCAACTGGGAAAATGGAACAGCACTGGTAGACATATCGGATAAAAATAATTTGACAGTAATATCCACAATTCCAACATCTGATTACTCCTGCGAATGTTATATAAGAGATACAATTCTTTATGTGGCTGAATATTCGAGCGGGGTAAGGTGCTACAATGTATCCGACGGAAACAATCCAGTGCAAATTGACAGTATGCCTATCGGGAGCGCAATAGAAATGCAGTTTGACAGAAATCGTCTTTTTGTTGGTAATGGAGAGGGAATATATGCGTATTATCTCAATCAGAACGGTTCCGGTACTCTTGTCGGTTTCTACACTGGCTTGGGTGAATGCAGAGGGATTTCTATAAGAAATGATACAATTTTTTCTTGCGCTGAATATGCCGGAATGCGGATATACGAATATTCTGATCCATATTCCGTTAAAGAAAGAGAAAACATAAAAATTAAAACTATACCTGAGATATTTGGAATAGTTAAAAACAAATTACAGGTTGTTATTAACAAAGAAGGTCATTTTCAAATAAAAATACATGATATCTCAGGCAGAAAGCTATTTGAGTCAGAAAAATATCTTATGAAGGGAGAAAATTACATCGAAGTTGGTAATTTGAATATAGGGACTTATCTCGTTACTATTCTTGGAAGTGATGGACAATATTTCCTAAAGACATTAAAAATGGATTAATAATGGAAAAACATGACATTTACAATTGGAGCCCCAAAGAGAGGATAGTCGAGTACATCAGGCGCTACGGACTTAAATACACTTTTGAATACTCTATGGAGAAACTCTTTTCGCCGATTCTTCATTTTTACTACAATAAATTGAAGAAGCAGGAATTCTTCGTTTTCAACGGCTCTGAATATCCATACTTCTACCATAAATACCGCTCAACCTGGGCGAATGAGAGAATCGTCGAGATACCCTATTTCAAAGCTCTTACCGAGTCAATGGATTTTAAGCATGTTCTTGAAATAGGCAACGTTATGAGCCACTACCTGCCTGTTAGATATGACATTCTGGACAAGTATGAAAATCTGCCGAATATTATTCAGGAAGACATACTCTCTTTCATGCCGGAAAAGAAATACAAACTGATAATCAGCATTTCGACTTTTGAACATATCGGCTGGGATGAAAACCCCAGAGATCCGGGCAAGGTTATCTCAGTCATAGAACATATCAGAAAGATGCTTGATAAAGACGGAGAACTTGTCTTCTCCGTGCCGATCGATTATAACCCTGAACTCGACAGAATGATCCTCGAAGGGAAAATAAATATTTTCGAGAAGAGATACCTTATCAGAAAAAACAGACAAAACGCTTGGGTTGAAGCTGACGAAAAAGAGGCGATGCAGACAAAATACGGCAGACCATATTTTTGCGCAAACGGACTCATGATCGCAAAAATAAAAAATTAATCTTTTTTCATAAAACCAAAAATGACAATAAGCGCAAGAGTTAAAAGGCTTATAATAGCAGATACAATCTGAAGAGTCGGGTCAAACCAGAACAGAACAGTGTTCTCGCCTTTGTGCACCTTGACGCCTCTGAACATTCCGAAAGTTTTATAAATTTTTTCAGGAGAGCTGTTGACTGTGCACTTCCACGGCTTATAGTGCTGGTCAAGAAGAACAAGAAGGCATTCCTTGTTCGAATTGACCTTAATCTCGATTTTGTTCGGAGAGTACTTCACTATTGAAACTTCGCTCTGTAAAGGAGATACACTCTTATTGATCTTTATGTCTTCGTCTGTTATTGCATAGTCAAGGCCGCAGGAAGAATCCGAATCTATTGCGGCAAGTGCTGAGTCAAAGCTTTTTACTGTAATGAATGAATCTATGCAGAAAGCCCTTGGGAGATAATTCTTGACTGTCATGACCGCGTAATTTCCGACCTTCTCTTTCAGGTTGAATCCCATAGAACTATATATGCTTCTGTAATACGCTATTGCATTCTTTGTTCTTTCGTCGTAGCCGGAAGTGTCATCCGGTATAAGAGGAACTATCGCGTATTTTACGTTTAAGAACTTCAATCTGTTGGGAATCATGAAGAGTTTTTCAGGATTGAACATTACAGACTCGCCGTTATTTATGAATTTCTGATACTCAGCAAAGGGGGACGGATGGTTGCCGGAAATTATCTCAAAACCGTGCAGAATGAGATAGTCGTCATTTCTGTACCCGAAGGAGAATAAACGGTATTTTTCTTCGTCCTGTTTCAGAACCTTCACAATGTTGTCCTCCGCGAAGTATTTGTCAGGCGAATCAACCGGAATGACGAATTTTGAATTGTTCGTCCAAAGGTCAAAAAACATCAAAATGCAGAGACCCGGAAGAACATATTTCTTCATCTTGCCTTTAAAAAGGGCAAAGGAGAAATATGCCGCCGCAGAAAAAATTATTGTCTTGAATGCGCTTGCCGAAGAAGCTGAAACAGCTCTTCTGAGCGCATCATACTTGTGACCCGCCTCAAAACGGAAAATGTCCGTGATAAGTTGCGGGAAGAGAAGCACTGCAACTCCGAAGATTGCCGCTCCGGCTGACGCATATAAAAGAGGCGCTGAATCCTTTTCGTCATAAATCATTGCGGCGAGAACGATAGTCGAAAATACGGCTATGAAAAATATCAGTTCAGGAGCGCGGAATTTGTCGACGTACGGAAAGAGCGAGTAAAATCCCCTGTAGAAAAAAGTATTGGAGCCCAAAGCAAGAATGAACACTGCGACAAAAGATACGGAAAAGAAGAGGCTCATTGCGTTCTTTTTTCTTGTGAAAAGCATCGCAACGGCAAGTATGAATGGTATTACTCCTATATATGTGGAGTGAAGCTTGAAGGCGTTTTCCCCCCAGTAGGTGTTTGTCTGGTTGAAATTTATTCCGGCAAATCCGCTCACTATCTGGTCGAATATATCCGGGAATCCCATTGACCATGAAACAGCATACTCATAACTTCTCTCCATCCCTCTCGCCGCATAAGGCAGGAATCTGAAGACAGGAAGGTACTGAACCGCGGAAAGACCGGCCGCGAAAATAACAAAAAGAACAGAGTAAGAATATATTTTAAGAGTCCTGTCTGAAGCTTTCTTATCCAAAAATATCGGAATTAAGACAACGCTGAGAAGAAAGAGCGCGAAACCGGCATATCTGTGCGCAAAAGAAAGAAGAAAACCCGCGAGAAAAGCCGCCGCAAAAGTATAGTTTCTGAATTTATGCCTATAATCATTGTTTATGTGATTGAATGAAACGTAAAAAAGGGAAAAAACTATAGCATAGTAAGATGACTGTATATGTCCCGTCAGAAGCATCAAGGAAGCGGGAATCGAGGAGAAAAGAAACCATTTAAGAGAAAGCTTTTCAATACCACGGTCAATACAGTAGAGCAGAAGAGGAAAACATGAAATAACCATGAATCTTCCGTCATGGCCTCCGTAAATCTCCGACAGCATAGAGCTTGTGAACATAAAGACAAGGGAGAAGACAAAAGCGGTGACTTTTGAGCTTACTTTTTTAGACAGGTAAAGATACATTCCAAAACCGGCTAAAATCATATGAATGAAAAAAATAAGAGTCCATACTGTGTGAGCAGGAAAAATGAACTTAAGAGGGAGCGTTAAGGGATGGAATATTTCGCCGAAAAAACCCTCCCCGGCAGGTATTCCTGCGAACTGGCTAGGATTCCACAGAGGAAACTGCTTGTCTGACTTTAAGCTTTGCTCAAAAAAACTTCTCTGCATATAAGTGCCTGAAAGCCAGTCGGTTCCGAAGAGAAGTTTGTTTGAAAAGATGACGTCCTTAAGAAATAATGCGGAAAGAACCGCAAAAACTACAAGAACAATCGCCTTGTCTCTGTGATTTTTCATTTTTTCCTCCAAAGGACATTGCTTTTTATCAGAGTGAAAAGAAACAACAGTTCGCTTAAAGTCATCTGTATTCTAGAAAGAATGGAAATCGCCAACGCAGTTCCTCCGTCCATAAAATGGGAGAGAAGAAATACCATCACTCCCTCACGTATTCCTATTCCGGAAGGGATAAAGATTACAATGAAACCGAGAACCCAAGCAACAGGGTAAACGGAGATGAGAAAAACGGAATTTGCAGAGAATCCGAGAGATTTTATGAGAAAAAGGAACTGCAGTCCGAAGCCAAGCCACATAAGAATATAAATTCCGTTGAGTACAAAAGCATCCTTGATGCTCATGTTCATTTCAATGGTATCTTTCTTCATTTTTCTGAGAAATATGTTCATAAGGAATGTGAAAACGCCAGGTTTTACGAGCGATACAGCAGCAAAAGACGCAGGAAAGAGCAGAAGAAAATAAGCGGATTTTCCTGTGATATATTTGTAAGAGAATACGAAAAATGTCAGACCGGTAAGTATGAGATAGAAAGTCTCAATTAGTACTGCAGTAAAAGAATTTTTCTTTGAGACGCCGACTCTTTCGGCAAGTACTGCTCTTCCGACGGTAAACCATATTTTCCCTGGAATGTATCTTCCGAAAGTCGAAATGCCTATTATTCTCATTGAATTCAGCAATGATATCTTTGCTCCCATGCCTGAAAGAATGAACTGGTAAGCCAGAGAGAGAAGCGAAAACCAGATAGGAACGAAAAAGAAGGAAATTATGAGCAAGGGATAACTGAAATGGATTAATTTCAAATCAATTTTCGAAAAATCACCGGACAATTTGATTGCCAGAAAAAAGAGAATAATGGCAGTGATGATAATCGAAATCAAATTAAATAAGAAACGCGAGTCAATTTTTTTCATAATTATATATTACTAATAAAAAATCTTTTTTCAAGCGGAAATGACATCAAGTCAAATTATTATAAAGCTGTTGACAAAATATCTAAAATTTGATAACATAACGTAAGAAAAGGAGGAAAGATGAAAAAAATGATGTTTCTTCTTATGACGGTCATAGCATCATTAGCTGTTTTTGCGGAGATTGATTTGAAAATATATAATCCTGCAGATTCAAATCTCTGTTTTTACAAATCGGATATTAAATCAAGCAGCAATATGGAGCTCATTTACTCTTATAATGATAACATAGACAGAATGCTTGATGTTATAGCCATAGACACATTCTGCTTCGTGTGCGATTTTTCAAATGGATTAAAGGTGTTTTCAATAGCGAATCAGGACATACCGTATCTTTTAGGCACCTGCGAAACGGGAGGATACGTTCAAAGACTCTACATCCATGAGGACAAGGTTTTCGTCGCCGACAGAAAACCTGGAGTAACCGTGATATCGGTTGAAGACCCTTCAGAACCATTCGTTCTTTCGAGTTATTCTACGGGGGACCTTACGTACGGCGTATTCGCCGAGACTCCTTCAAACGGAGAAGATAAATCATTGCCGGATGAAAATGATTCTACAGCTTTGCTGTATAAAGAACCTTTTCTCTACGCGGCAGACAGGTTCGGCGGGCTCCTCCTGTTCAACGTCACAAATTTTACCCCGATGCTTATGGGTCAATGCCTTGTAGGTTCAGATTACTGCAATAATGTATGGGTAGAAAGAAGCATCGCATACGTTGCTAATTGGAGCGACGGCCTTAACATAGTTGATGTCCATAACAAAAACAATCCTGTAGTAATAAAGAACATACCTACAAAAGGGTTTTCGGCTGACCTTTACGTAGTTGATTCGATTCTGTATCTCTGCGACGGAGGCGGTCAGTTACGAATGTTCGATATATCAGATCCTTATTCACCAATAGAGCTTGGCACGTATGTGACTCGTTATCAGGCGATTGATGTGCACGTTGTCGGCGGAACGGCATACGTAGCATGTGAATATGGAGGAATAGCGGTTGTTGATGTCTCCAACCCGTCATTTCCCGTGGAACTTGCTTACTATTCTGACGGCTCGGCGCCAAGAGGAGTATTTGCGGTGGGAGACTATGTTTATGTCGGCGCCCAGTACAGCGGTTTTAAAGTTTTGAAATACTTAAAACCGGAGCAGGAACCGATCGTTGATAGGGATAAGGATGAAAGAACTAAAATGATTGATAAGAATGTTTCAATACAACTTCCTGAATCAAATGAAAAGGCTTCAATAACTGTCTATAGCTCTCTCGGCTCAGTTGTTATGCAAAAGAGGGTAGATGAATCTGTAAGTGCGGGAGAAGCAATTAAAAGCGAAAAATCTTTGAAAAACGGTTTTTATATTTACAGAATTGATAGCTCTAGAGGAGTTTTTAAAGGGAAATACCTTCTTATCAAATAAAGGTCTTGTCAGTTTTTGCTTGAATATTTTCTTTTGAATCATATAATAATAATATATGAAAACCTTAATTATTATACCCACATACAATGAAATTGATAATGCCGAAAAGATTATCAATACAGTCCTATCCCAGGATCCGCGCATAGACATTCTTATAATAGACGACAATTCTCCTGATAAGACAGCCCTTAAAGTCAAGGAGATGATGGCTTCATGCAATCGCATAAAAATCATAGAGAGGCCGAGCAAGATGGGGCTGGGCACTGCATATGTCACCGGATTCAAATATGCCATAGAGAACGAATATGATTTTGTTTTTGAGATGGACGCCGATTTTTCTCATGACCCTGCCGACATTAAAAGATTCCTTAAAGAGATTGAGTCAAATGACCTGGTAATCGGATCAAGGTACTCAGACGGCGTCAGCGTTGTCAACTGGCCGATGAAGAGACTTCTTCTGTCATACTTTGCCAATATCTATGCCAAGGTGGTGACCGGCGTTCCCGTAGATGATCTCACCGGAGGATTCAAGTGCTACAGGGTATCATTCCTCAAGAATATTGACCTTAACAGGATAAAGTCGGACGGATACGGATTTCAGATTGAGATAGACGTTAAAATATACAAAAAAAGGGGAAGGGTGAAGGAGATTCCGATAATATTCCGCGACAGAGTCGACGGATATTCGAAGATGAATAAAAAAATAATATGGGAAGCCTTTTGGCTTGTGTGGAGATTAAGAGTTCTCTCTGTTTTCAGAAAATTATGATATGGTAACAATCATAATAGTCACATTCAATTCTGAGAATTTCATAAGGAAATGCATAGAGTCCATTTATGACAAGACAAAGGAAATTGATTTTGAAATCATAGTTGTCGACAATAACTCATCAGACAGAACAACGGAAATAATTTACAGAGAGTTTAAAAACGTAAGATTGATAAGAAACCGCAGAAACGTGGGGTTCGGAGCGGCAAACAACATCGCGATAGCAAGGTCTGCGGGTGAATTTATAATGCTTCTGAATCCCGACACTGTTCTTGAAAACAATGCCATCAGAATTCTTGTCGATCATCTGAAGAGGGACCCTAAAATCGGCTGTGCCGGAGCGAAGCTTCAGTATTTTGACGGAACTCTCCAGCTTTCCTGCAGAAAATTTCCCAACTATATCAACGTCTTCTTCGGCAGACGGTCCATTATACGCCATCTTTTTCCTAAAAATCCGGTCAGCAGGGAGTTTATGCTTGAAAATATGGACTATAACTGCGTGCAGGAGGTCGATTGGATTATGGGAGCGGCTATGATTATGAGAAGGAGCACAATCGAAGAGATCGGAAGTTTCGATGAGAGCTATTTTTTGTTTGTGGAGGATACTGACTTGTGCTACAGAATGATGATGGCTTCTAAAAAAGTCGTTTATGTTCCCAGCGCCCACATAAGGCATTTTCACGGAGCAAGCGTGAGCAAGGGATTCTCAAAGGCTCAGCTTCATCACAATATCGGAATGTACAAGTTTTTCAGAAAGCATTCGATTCCAAAAAATAAATTACTCGAATTTGTTCTTTACTGCGCGATTCTTATAAGACTTTCAATTGTCTTTGCGACTGAACAGATAATTACCATTCTAAATTTTTTCAGAAGAAAACCAATGGAGGAATACAGATGAACTCAAAAAATTTTGAAAGCACGCAGGCTGTGGACAGGGCTGTTTATCAGCTTAAAATATTTCGCACTCATGAATATGAGATGATAAGGGATTTTATCACCAATAAAACCGTCCTGCACGTGGGTTGCAGGGACGGAGAATCTACGGCGCTCATGGCCGAGTCAGCCGCTAAAGTTGTGGGAATAGATTCCTCAGCCGAATCAGTCAAAAAGGCAAGAGAGTCAAACAAAAAAGGAAATGTCGAGTTCATAATGATGGATTCAATAGAGGAAAAAAATCTTCCTTTCCAATCATCCTCCTTCGATGTAATTGTGGCATTTCAGTTTCTTGAAAGCATTGCCGACCCGTCTCATTTTTTTAAAGAAATAAAGAGAGTTCTCAAAGACAAAGGGATTCTTATTCTGTCAACTCACAACAGGTCAATACGTTTGTTTCCCTTTCAGGCTCCGTGGAACTATTTTCATAAAAAAGAGTATGACTATTACGAATTTGAAAATCTCATTGCCAGGCATTTCGAGGAATTTCGGATAAAAGACCTCTCTTTCACCGGAATGTGCAGAAGACGCGAGCTTGGACGCCTTACAAAAGTAAAAATATTTCTTGCTCCGTTTTCGGCAGTCTTCGTTCCCGATAAAATGAGAATCAGAATGCTCGAAATCATTTGGAATGTTTTTAAGGGGGACCTTCTTTTCTTTCTGGGAAAAAGAAGCGAATACAAAGCCTCTGAAAGGGAAATCAGGTATGTTAAGAAACATATCGCGGTAAGGGAAATGTCCAAAGCAAACCCTCTCTACTTCATAAGCTTCTGCACAAACAGCAAGAAGACGGAATGAAGATATCAGTGACAGGGAAATTCGCAAGCGGAAAGAGCTCCTTCTGCAGATACTTCTCGAAAGAAAAACTGCGCATACTCTCCGGAGACGAGATAGGAAAGGAGATTCTTGAAGAGAATAAAAAAGAGATACTGTCAATGCTCAGAATAAGTTCAAGCGAGAATTACCTTGAAAAAATGAAGAGCCTCTTCCTTGAAGATGAGACTAAATTCATCAAGTACAACAACTGGATGTATCTGCATCTTCCTGAGGAAATAATCACAAGATGTTCGAAATACGATGACGTAATTCTGGACGCAGCCCTTGTCTTTGAGTGGCAGATTGACGAGTTTTTTGATATAAACATACTTGTGAGCGACGGGACTTTTGAAGAGCGTTTCATCAGAGCAAAAAAACAGAGGCCAAATGCAGATGAGCCGCTCTACAGGATGCTTGACAAGTATCAATGGAGCGACGATAAGAAAAGAATATATGTTGATCTGGTTGTAGAAAACAAAGGAACTTTAAAAGAGCTTGAGATTAAATCAGATGAAGCTTTCAAAAAAATATTCAGCGCTCGTTAGCTCGCTGTTTCTTTTGTTTATCGCCTGCAATTCAGCGTCGATAGACTCGGATTATGGATTTTCCCTGATAGAAAAGCAATGCGAATTCGGCGCACGGGTTCCGGGAACGGTGCCTCATGAGCAGTGCGTCTCTTTAATCATCAGCGAAGCTTCAAAATGGGCAGATACAGTCTATACTCAAAAATTCAGAAAGACTGTGTCTTATTCAACCGACACGATAGAATTCACCAACATCATAGCAGAATTGAATCCCAATCAAAAAAATGACGTCATGCTCTTCTCGCATTATGATTCCAGGCCTTTTTCCTCCCAAAAGAATATTCCCACTCCCGGAGCGAATGACGGAGCGTCAAGCACCGGACTTCTATTGGCTCTTATGAAGAAGATGAAAGCTGATAAATTCGAAAGGAGGGCGGTGTTCGTCTTTTTTGACGGAGAGGACGGAGGAAGAGAACTTTACTATGACGAGTGGTTCATAGGAAGCAAATACTATGCCCAAAATTACAAAGGGGACCTTCCGAAGACGGCCATACTGCTTGATATGATAGGAGACAAAGACCTTCTCATCCAGAAGGAGGGCAACTCGGAACTTGCAAATCCGGATCTGAATTCGGCAATATTTAAAAATGCCGCAAAGCTTAATAAAAGCTCTTTCAAAAATTCCATCGGGTACTTTGTGGACGATGACCATGTTCCTCTGAATAAAATAGGTTTCAGGTGCGTTGACATAATAGATATGAATTATCCTTACTGGCACACTCCTGAGGACACGCCGGACAAGTGCTCCAAAAAGAGTTTGTGTGACGTGGGAGAGGTCATTTTAAAAACTATTTATGAAAGATAAAAATTATCTTTTACTGTCGCTGATACTTCTCATCGGATCAATGGCAGTTACATTCGCCGATTTTCGCTCAGCGGAGGAAAAAAGCGCAGAGATCTCGGTTCGAAATAAAATCCGCGTGAATCTTAACGAAGCCGACATTGAAGACCTGATGAATATCCCGTATATCGGAGAAAAGAAAGCGAGGGATATACTGGAATTCAGAGAAAAGAATTTGTTTCAAACCGCAGAGGATATCATGAAGATAAAAGGAATAAAAAAACAGACATTTGAAAAAATGAAAGAGTACATATATGTATCCCAGTAACGTGAAACGGATTGACATTGACGAATATGCCTCATATGAAAAAATATTCACGCTGAGAAACATATTCACATCAAAGGAATACATCTCTTCAATGATGAAAATAAAAAATATCGAATTGTATGCCATTCACTCTAAGAAAGGAGTTGCCGGAATATTCCCGGTCAACGTAGTGAAAAGGGGATTTATAAGGGTTTTTCTGCCTCCTCCGTTTACTCTCTATTTCAATCTAATGCTTGAAGAACTGCCTGAAAAAGAGCGTGAAAGAATGAAATTTCTCGATTTAACAGTCGGCAGCTATATAAATTTTCTCAAAAGAAATTTTCTCTTCTATTCAGCGCCTCAATCTCCCGGTTTGACGGACTCAAGGCATTTTGAATGGAGCGGCTCTGCCGTGCAGCCTAGGTACACATACTTTATTGATGATTCAAAAGAAATTATTGATTCGGCGGACAGAATGCTCAAAAACAGGCTTGTTGAAGATATGCGCGAGGAAAACGATTTTGAGAAGATTTACGAACTTATAAACAAGTCATACAAAGGCCATCCGCCCGTAAAGAAGAAAGATTATATTGTTCTGATGGATGGTCTGAAAAAATCGGGAATGATAAAATGCATCTTTTCAAAATCGGCCGCAGTCGTCTTTCTTCTGGACAAAGATGAAAATACAGCTTACACGTACAATATATGCGGCAGGGATACTGGACCTCTGATTCTCACAGCAGTCAAAGACAATCTTCTTAACGGTTTCTCCGTTGATTTTCACGGAGCCAACACCAAAAGAATTTCATTGTATAAATCGATGTTCAATCCTCAGATACGAAGATATTTCAACATTTCAGGATATTATGATTTATTTTAATAATCTGACCGACCTTGATTTAAAAAGACTTCTTGCGCCATCTGAAAACATCTTCCTCCACACCGGAATGCTCCAATCCGAACGGGGAGTCAGAATTGATTACATAAATAAGGCGTCGGAAATAATTCAGCCCGGAATTTATATACTGCGCGACTTATCATTGGAAAACGGTCTTATAAAATCTATGGAGAGGCGGGAAAAGTATTTCATCCCGAATCCTGTCAGCATGAATGACTTCATAAACTGCAAAGACTCACTGTTTCTTGAAAAGAATGGCGCTTTTGTTCTGAAGTTCGACCTTATAGCTCTGATGGCTGCTGAGATGTATAATAAAGTGAAATTTGACAGCAAAAGAAATTATGAGGATTATCTTGCCTATCAGAGATTTCCTTTTATGGAGCATATTCTCGGGAAATTCAAGGAGGACTTGAAAAAGATAATACTGTCCTCCGGCAAAGCATTCCTTGAAGAAGACAGAAAAGAGAATGCATTCTTTCTTCCCACCTTTGATTTTGACAGAATACGATATTTCAGCGTTCTAAAAGACATTCTTTACAAAATTCCTCTTGGAGGTCCATTAAAGAGAAGAAGAATAACATACAACGAATCAAGAAGGTTGAATAAGCATGACCCGTGGGAGAGAGGGAGAGAGATCGCAGAAATTTCTAAAGCAAGAAATATTGACGGAGTCTTTTTCGCCTTTGTTTCGTCCAAGGATAAATTCGCCCGCAGATACAAGCTTAAGGAGGCGCTGAATATAAAAAAAACGATTCCAGAAAACAGCTCGTTCGGAGTCCACATTTCATATGAATCTGCCACAGATTTCAAGAGGGCTAAATGTGAAATAGAGAGGTTCAAGAAGATATCGAAAGAGCCGCTTTATTCAAGATTCCATTACCTGTTTCCGATAAACGAAAAAACTTCAGCAATGCTCTCATCCGAAAACATACGCGCCGATTTTTCTGCAGGAATGAGGGGGAGAATCGGATTTTTGAACGGGTTCTGCAAACCGTACAGGCTCGCTTATGAGTCCACCATGGAGATCCCGGTCTCTGCTATGGACAGCGCACTGGTTATTGAGAAGAAAAAGGAAAATTATCCTTTAAAGAACATTGCAGACGAAGTATCTTTGCTGGGCGGCGTCTTTTCAATTATTTTTCACCCCTCTTCTCTTGATAAAAATACATTTCCTGAGTATGAATCTGTTCTTGAAACAATGCTTTCCGCAGGCGAGAAGATGAAGAACACGACAGTGGAGAATATCTTAAACCATATGACTGCTAAACCCGAATTCTTTATCGAAGGAGAAATACTGACGGTTGACAAAAGCTCAAAAAAGAATATAAAAGTATATAGAGGAACAAAGGATTTTATTGTAAAAAGCGGAGAAAAAGCAAATTTAAAGGAGGAGAAATGAAAAAGAACGTGATTCTTATTCTTGTGAGCAACAGAAGCAAATCTGCCGTCACTGTGCAAAAGCTTCTTACTGATTTCGGATGCATCATTAAAACCAGGCTGGGAATACACGACGGCGTCGAAAATGTTTGCTCGGAATGCGGACTTGTCATGGTTGAGCTCTCCGGAGACGATAAAGAGGCCAAACACCTTCACGAAAAACTGTCGGCAGTGAAGGGCGTGACCGCAAAGCTTGTAAGTCTGAAGATGAATTGATCAGTCTGAAAGTCTGCTCTGTATATCCAGAATCTCATCGAGGCCTTTAAAAAAGGCCTCGATTACATTTGAGTCAAACTGTTTGTCTCTCTCAACCTGAATTAAATCGAGTATCTTTTCAAGGGGCCACGGCTCTTTGTAAGGCCTCTTTGTCGCTAAAGCGTCGAAAACATCGGCAAGGGCTACGATTCTTCCCTCCACGGGAATGTTCTCTCCCTTCAGTCTGTTCGGATATCCGTTTCCGTCATATCTTTCATGATGGCTGAGGGCGATTGAAGCGGCAAATTTTATGAGATGTTCGGAGGAGTCCTTCAGAATCTCATACCCCATTGTAGTGTGCTTTTTCATCATGTCCCACTCGTCAGGGTCAAGCTTTGCCGGCTTTGTCAGAATTGCGTCCGGTATTCCTAATTTGCCGATGTCATGAAGGGGGCTGGCGTAGAGAAGAAGTTCGCAGTATTTTGAATCAAACCCCATGTTTCTTGCTATCACCTCTGAATATCTGCTCATTCTCTTGATGTGAGTGCCGGTGTCCGTATCCTTGTATTCAGCAGCCACTGAGAGCCTGTAAATGGTCTCCAGATGGGCCCTCTTTATGCTGTCTTTCAGCTGGACGTTTTTTATCGCCACTGCGGCTATGGAGGCAAACGACTCTATTATTTTTTCAATTTCATTTGAATATGTGACTATCTTCTCTTCAGAATCCTTCGCGTTGATAAGCTGAAGCACTCCTATTACTTCTTTTTCGTTGTCCTTCATAGGTATCGTGAGCATTGAAGTCGATTTATAATTGTTGTTCTGGTCGAATTCTATGTTGAATGAAAACGGGTACTCCTTTGGAATGTTGTAAACGTCATCTATTCTTATGATGTCACCGGTGAATGCCGCATAGCCCGCTATCGAATGTTTGTCAATGTAAATCGGAAAGGATTTGAAATTCTTGTTGATGTCTTTCAAAGTGTCGTTCTGAGTGATAAGAAAAATTAGCCGGTTGCCCTCTTTCAGATAAAGCGAACCTGCATCCGAATTGGTTATGTCGCGCGCCTTTTTAAGCACAGTGTCAAGAAGGTCGTTAAGCGTTGACTTTGAACTTATAAGTATTGATATATTTATAAGTTCGTTGAGAATGATTTCTTTGTTCATAGATATCATAATAATACATAAAATAATTTAGTCAAGTTAAAACTCTATATATTGACTTAATCTACAAAACTTGTATACTGAATTACTAATAGGAGAAATTATGAAAATAAAGGCATTTGCATCACTGATACTTTTGGCGGTTCTATTTTTGAATGCTCAAGAACCCCTGAGAATACTGCCGGATGACAGGATTGACATTACTGTGATTTTGGCCAACGGAGACATAAAATATTCCGAAACTGTTACGACAAAAGGGAATATATATCTTTATAAAACGTCCTATTCGGGAAGTGCGGGAAGTCTGGATTTGTTTCAGAATACGGAAGAAATTCCAAATGAGAAACTTACCGTTTTTGACTGCATTAACGTAAAGGGATTAACCGCAGATGAAGCGACTGCAAAAATACATGAAAAATATTCCTTAATTTTAAATGTAATCAAGGTGGAAATTGAAATTTCATCAACTAACAACAGGGTTATTTTTGACTACGGAACCTATGTGAATTTCTCGCAATACAGCGAAGGAATGACTTACAGCGATTACATGTGGAAATATTCGAATGGTCAAAAAACGTCGAAAGATTCGGTCTATGTGAGAAGAGAGAATGAAATTGTCAAGAGAAGCGTTTATGATGCTGCCGAAAGAATGGATATTGTTATGTTAGAACCGGATCTTGTCTACGTGACAGGTGAAGTAAAAGTTGCAAGGGCTTTCCCGTACAATCCTGGTCTTTCGATGGAAGAGTACATAGCAAAAGCCGGCGGAATAACTCATTACGGTTCAAAGTTAGGCGTGAAAATCTCCGACCGAGAAGGTAAAAATAAAAGCAAATCATCTGCCATATCGCCTGGCGATATAATTTATGTTCCATCAAATTACATCGCATATTTCAGAGATTTCAACATTTTTGTATCTGCAATTGCCACGCTTACGGCAGCATTGATAGCCGCAGGAATAATTTCTTTTTAAGGAGAAGAGATGTTTATCAGCATGGAAAAATTCATAAAACTTCTTCAGAACAACTTAAGAGTAATTGCGGCCTGGACTGTCATTTTTACTTTAATCGGTGTCGGATTGACTTTTATTCTTCCAAAGTATTACAGAGCGACTGGTGTGTTTTACCTTATTTCAGATGAAAAATTTTCTTCTTCGTCGATTTCCGACCTTTTAATGAATGTGAGCAATTTATCTAAAGGCTTCAAAAGCGGCATTGACATTGAACATCTCATAGAGACGGAATTTGTCAGGAATAAAGTGATCGCGAGAACCGAACTTATGAAGAAGAAATCAATAGAAAAGAAAATAGACGCATATATGTGGCTGAAAGAAAGCATTTCGATAAATCCGTATAATGACGGAATGGTGAAACTCTCATGCAAAGAAAAGGATCCCCTGTTGGCGAGAGACATAGTTGAGGCATACCTGTTCGTCATAGATTCTTTCTACAGGGAGAGCGGAATGTTTGTTGCACGGAACTACCGTATATATCTTGAAAAAAGGGAAAAGGAACTTTTAACCCAGATGCAGAGCAGTATGACTGCCATGCAGAATTATCAGAGAGAAAACAACATTATTTATCCTGAAATTGAATACAAAACATTATATGAAAACGTAATAGCTCCGATAAAGCAGAATATGCTTGAGGTAACACTGAGAAAGGCAAGAGAAGAAGAAATATTCGGCGACAAGTCCTCTTCTCTCGTTTCCGAAAAGGAGCTTGACATCTCATCTGAAATCCTTGATCAATTGTATTCTGAAAACAATAAAATAATGTCGGCTCTGAACAAATTCCCGGAAAAGGTAAAAAACTATATTCTTCTCAAATTGAATACTGACATATCAGTTTCATTATACACTACAGTTAAGGCAGAACTTGAAAAAGCGATTCTTGAAGAGAAAAGGGATATTCCATCAATGCATATCATAGACATTCCTGAAATACCTGAAGAGCATTTTTTCCCGCGGAAGAGAGACGGAGCTTTCGTCGGTTTTATTCTCGGAATAATTTGCGCATGCCTCTACGTATACTTAAGAAATGCCAGGCTGTTGAGAAATCAAAATTAGATGTCCTATTTAAGAAAAGCCTATAAAGACAGTATTACATTCGGGTTGGGCAACATAATTTCCAGATTTATCATTGTTCTTCTTCTCCCTTTTTACACAAGAGTTTTATCTATACAGGATTTTGGAATATTTTCGCTTCTTTTGATATACTTTAACGTGGTCTCCATAATTGCCAGATTCGGAGTGGCAAATATAATGCTAAAATATTATATAGAGGAGAAGGATAGAGAGGAGCAGAAGCGCGTCGCCGGATCAGCATTGACCTATTTATCGGCGATAAATGCAATAATATTCGTTTTGGTGGTTCTTTTTTCAAAAAGCATATCATCTTTAATCCTGAGAGATGATTACTCATTTCTAATAATTCTATTCACCATGAATGCTTTTTTTGAAGCCATTGAGGGAAATTTTGTTTCAATAATGACTGCTGAAAGCAGATGGAAGGCATATGCTTTTGCAGCAATTTCATATGCGGTTTCCCTTGTTCTGTTCTCGGTTGTTTCAATTTACGGTTTCAAATCTGGCATTGGCGGACTATCATGGTCTTTACTGCTGGCAAAAGCGATAATGTTCACAATATCGTATATCGCCGTGAGAGACTGCATTAACCTCAAACCGAAAATTATTTATATACGAAAGTATTTTGATCTGGGGAAGCATCTTATTGTGTCAAACCTCTGCTTCTGGGTGATAAATATGTCAGACAAAATAATGCTCAACTATTTCCGGGGTGTCGAGGATGTGGCTGTGCTCTCCGTGGCAAACAGGATAGCATCAATAATACAGCTCTTCATATACATACCTTTTACCATGGTATGGAATCAACTAAGCATAAGAATATACAGAGAGAAGGATTCATCAAAAATCTACGGAGAAATATTCACACATTTAATAATGGTTCTCGCCGCTGTAACTCTTGCAATAACGATTTTTTCAAAGGAAATCGTTGTCATTCTTACAACGCCTGCATATTTAAAAGCCTGGCTTCCTTCTGCCATTGCAGCTTTGAGCATGTCACTATTTACCTTGTACTATTATTTTACTTTTTACTCCACCGTAGTGGAAAAAACCGATTTCATTTCCAAAATCTCTATTGCGGGCATGTTGCTAAATCTTACCCTTAATTTAATTATGGTTTACTTTTTGGGAATAATGGGAGCGGCGTTCACTGGTTTGGTCACTTATGCATTTATGTTCATTTTCATATTCATCTATGCGGATAAGGCTCTTAAAATGAAATTTGACATAAGAAAAATTGCTTTGATATTGATGCTGTCATCTATTCTTTCCGTTTCATCGATTATTTCAGTGCATTTCTGGTGGATAAAAGCGCTGATTTACATTGTGTATGCAACGATAGCATACAGATTTTTCGGGAACTTCAGAAAATTCAAATCACTTATTTTGGAAAACGTCAAAAGATTTATATAAATCAATAAGCTTGATTTTTTCTTTATCCCAGTTCATTTCAGCGGATACCTTTTCATATGCAATTTCAGCCCTCTTCCTGTATCTTTCACGATTTTTAAGCACTAACGTAATAGATTCTGCAATGCTGTAAGGGTCTAAAGGATTGAAAAAATCAGATGTCTCCGCAAAAATAACTTTCCAGTAATGAAAATTCGACATTAGCACGGGGATTCTAAAAGCCATGTATTCGAAGGGTTTGTTAGGCATTGTGGTATAATGATTTCTTGCCGGAAGAAAAGGAACAATTCCGATGTCAGCCGACGGGAAAAACCGATAATGCTCGCCGTAAGGAAAATTTCCAAGGTAACGAACGTCGGAGAACCCCTTCATTTTTCTGCATCTCTCCTCAATATCTTTCTCCAGCCAAGGTCCCACCAGCCACAACTCAACTGCTCCATTTAAAATCTCCATAGCCTCTATCAATTTGTATATACCTCTGATTTCAGTGAGGCCTCCGCTATACAAAACTACGGGCTTGTTCTTTTTATAAACTTCCCCGCCTGCCACTGGAATATTTATAAAGGAATTGAAATCAGGGTAATTATTTATTAAAACGCACTTTGTTTTGCTGTAAGCTTTTATTAAATCAGGTCTTGCCACTATTATTGAAGAAAAACAGCGAAAAAATGCCCTGTCGAAAAACCAGGTCAATTCCGCCAAAAGGATCCTTACATGTCCCTTTCCAATCCATTTACGGCTCTCTACCATCCCTTTAATGTTTTCCATAACCTCAAGCACAACCTTCTTGCCGAGCATTCGCAGAAAAAAGCCGGCAAAGATTAGCTCAGGATCGAAAAAATGATAAACATCATAATTTAGAATCTTCTTTGAAGAAAGAACATCTAAAGTGGAGAATAGAATTCTCGCTATCTTTGACTCTCTTCTTCTAATGGGGATTAATGTTATTGATCCGACCCTCGCCTCGCAATTTATTTTTGCAGACAACAGGAATACGGAGTGTCCTGCTTCGCTTAGAGTCTTTGCGGCTTTATGGAAGATTCTGACGTCATAAGGGTCATGCACCGTGCTTATCAAAGCCACTTTCAAAATATACCCTCCTGTATTTTTGATGGATCATCAGCATGAGCATTCCTATCCAAATTGTCTGATTGTACATTACAAAATTCGAATCGACAGCTCCGTTTAAAAGGTAGTTTAACAGAATAACTCCAGGTATAAGAAATTCTTTGACATTCTTCTCTTTCACGTAAATTTTAACAAGTTCAATCATGGTAAAAAGATACATGGAGAGTACTGCTATGAAACCGAAAATGCCGGTCTTCCAAAGAAGAACAAGATATGAATTATCTACGAATTCCTGAGTTTTGCCTGTATCAGATTGCATATAAACTGCCCCCAATCCTACTCCGATGAAATTAGATTCGCTGAAAATTTGCCATATTTTTGCATAATCCTCCATTCTTACGCTCAAAGCGCGGTCGGAAGAAAAAGAGGAAAATGAAAACTGCGTGAATCGGTACATTAAAAGGTTGAATATGGATTCTCCGAAGACTGCTTTGAATATTTGAACTGCGATGACCAGAAGAGTTAAAACAATAAAAATGACAATGGCCAGTCTGAAAATGAAATACAGTTTTTTCTTTGATATAAAAAAAAGGTAAATTACAAACACACAAAGGTCAAAGAGAATGCACACCCATAATGACCTTTGAAGAGAAAGAATCGCCGCCGAAAGGCAGAAAAACATAATGGCATAATATAAAAAACGATTTTTTTTTGATAGATATCCGTCTGCTATGTTGAATATGATTGCCGGAAATGAAATAATAGTTATAGTCGCCATTCTGGTGACTACTCTTGTCAATACACCAACCGACAAGGCGGCCCGGTACATTACAAAATACTCTATTGACACAAAAAAAGTCGCAAGAAGAAGAAAAAAATAGAATTCTCTTTCCTTTATCTCATAAATAGAAATAAAAATAAACGGGATGACATACATCAAAAGAATCAATGTGCCCCTGAGAATTTTTACTATTTCATAACCTCTCAGAAATCCGATGGTCATGTATACTGCGATCACAGAGGTAAGAAAAATTTGGAGCAAGGGAATGTCGATTTTCTTTTTTTTAAGATTGTCAAATTTTATACCGGTATAAATAACTGCGAAGAGAATGCAGATGAGAAGTCCAGCTGCAACATGGTAGTCATTTATACCTATGGGAATGCCATAAACCTTCCTTCTGAACTGCTCAAGAGGGATAACAGAGATAAAAAAACAGAAAGATAAGAAGATTCTAGGGGGAGTGTTCGCAAGAGCGATAAAAATCAAAGGCAAAATCAAAAGCGCGGCATAGAGGAAAACTTCAGGGCGGTACAAAATCAGAAAGTAAGAAATGATAAAGAGCAACAAGATTATTGTTTTAAGTCTCCAATCTTCAGCCAACGACTTTGGATTAAATCTAAGCATTAAGAAAATCCATTAATGTGCGGATTATTCTCATTGAGCTTTTGCCGTCTCCGTAAGGGTTGGAATTGGTTTTAAATGACTTGTAGTATTTTAGAGACTCAAAAGATTTTTTCACTTCTTTAAAGATTTTATTTGAATTTGAGCCTACCAGCTTTGCGACTCCCGAGTCAATGCCTTCAGGTCTTTCAGTCACATTTCTCATTACAAAGACCGGCTTGCCGAACGTAGGTGCCTCTTCCTGAATGCCGCCGCTGTCCGTCAGTATTATGTAAGAGCGTTCCATTAGGTAAATCATTTCAGGATAACTTACAGGTTCGATTAAAGATATATTGTCGATATCACCGAGAATTTTTTTGACTGGCCTTCTGACGTTTGGATTGAGATGAACCGGGTAAACTATGTGCGTCTGGTCAATCTCTTTGGCTATTCTCTTTATCGCCCTGCATATGTTTTCAAAGGGTTTCCCGAAAGATTCCCTTCTGTGTCCGGTAACAAGAACAATTTTTCCTTTATTCGGTATGCCGGAGAGAGAAATTTTGAGTCTTCTTTGCCACACATTTTTTCTGATAATTTTTCTCCCCTCCTGAAGTGCGTCTATGACAGTATTTCCCGTGACAAAAATGCTCTTTGGGCTTACACTCTCTTTTAAAAGATTCTCTTTTGAATTAACGGTGGGCGCGAAATTCAAGTCAGAAAGACGCGAGATCATCCCTCTGTTTGCCTCTTCCGGGAAGGGGGAAAACTTATCATTAGTTCTAAGCCCCGCTTCTATATGAGCGACTGGAATCTTGTGATAGTATGCGATGAGAGCTCCGACAAAAGCTGTTGTCGTATCACCTTGAACTACTATCATATCAAACTTTTTACCGGAGATAACTGTCTCAATCTGTTTAGCTATCTCGCCCGTGAGGTATGACAGGGACTGGTTGGGTTTCATAACATCGAGATCATAATCAGTCCGAATGGAAAAAAAATCAAGCACCTGTTTCAGCATCTCCTTATGCTGTCCCGTCGAACATGTGAAGACATTGAATTTTCCGGTCTTTTTACCAAGCAGAATCAAAGGCGCAAGTTTTATTGCCTCAGGTCTGGTGCCGAATACGAACAATACGTTCTTTTTCATCAGAGTTTCATTATTCCGCCGGCTTCATAAATGTCCAGCGCCACTTTTGACATTTTAAATGCATTGAAATCATTGCCGTTATTTAAATTTTTTATTATTCCTGTTTTTAGATCAATCTCTATCTCGTCACCCGAAGCGAACTTTCCCGAAGAGAATATATTTGGAGCTTCAATAAGGGGAAGGCCCGAGTTGATGGCATTTCTTTTATAGATAGCGCCGAAGGATTCTCCTATGATTGCCTGAACGCCGAGCGAAATAAAGCAGTCAACTGCCTGCTGTCTCGAAGACCCGGCTCCGAAATTTTCGCCCACTATCAAAATGTCGTTTTTTACGGCTTTTTTCGCAAAGTCCTCCCATCCGCCAAGGTTGTCGAATGAATACTGACCCATCTTTGATATATCCGTTATTGCTAGATACCTGTTATGAAAAATCATGTCCGTATCAATGTCATTTATTTTCTTTCCTTCCTTGTCTGAAATAATCCACACTCTGCCTTTTAGAATTTTGTTCATAATCACTCCTTGGGATATGAGATTGTTCCGCTTAAAGCCGAGTGAGCAGCCACTACAGGTGAGACGAGGTATGTGTCGCCCTTTCCCTGTTTACCCGCGAAGTTTCTATTCGACGTTGAAAGCTGAACCTCATTGGGTCCGGTCATGCCTATCTGTCCGCTTGCACAGCCACCACACCCGGGGTTGGATACTATTATTCCGGATTCAAATAAAATTGAAAGATATCCCATTTTAAGCATCTCGCCGTAGACCTCTCTTGTTGCGGGAACAATTTTGAACATGACGTTTTCTTTGATCCTTTTTCCCCTGACTATATCAACAACCTGTTTTATGTCTTCAATTCTTCCGTTTGTGCAAGACCCGACAAAGACAGAATTGATCTTTCTGCCTTCAACCTCACTCACGTCCGTGACATTGTCCGGCTTGGGAGGATTTGAGATCTGCGGTTTTATTCCCGTTATGTCGATTTTTATTTCTTTGAAATAAGAGGCTTTGCCGTCCGCCGATATCTTCTCTATTCCGCCTTTTCCTGAGCGTTTAGCAGTATATTCTATTATTTCATCGCTTGGAGGGATGAGTATCGTAATCGAACCCATCTCGGTTGCCATTGAAGCAAGGGTTATTCTTTCATGAAGCTTCATTTTGTCTATCGCCTCTCCGTAAACCTCCACTGCGCAGCCCAAAGCTCCTGATGCGCCGAGATGCTTGAGTATGTACAGAGTGACGTCCTTTGCGGTTACCGGATATGAGTAAGTTCCGATTATGTTGATCCTGATTGTCGGAGGCACTTCAAACCATGTCCGTCCGGACTTGAAAATATAAGCTATGTCAAGGTCGCCCATGCCCTGACCGAATGCGCAGACTGCGCCCATTATGTTGAGGTGGGAGTCGGTTCCGACTACAGTGACTCCCGGGTAAACCTGTCCCAGTTCAATTCCGAGATGCGAGCCGATTCCCTGGTCGACATCGTAGACCTTTAGATTTTCCCTTGCTGCGAATTCCCTAATAATCATCTGATTTGTCGCATAACCGATGTCGCGAGCCGGAGCATTCGTATCGAAGGTGAAGTACGTGTTTTTTTTGTCATTTACCGGATTCGTTTTGCAGCATTCCTTCAATGTTTTGACAACGTTGGCTCCGCCGAAATCCCTCGCTGTTTTAAGGTCTATGTCAAGCCAGATTATTTCGCCGGGAGCGACAAAATCCTTCGAGTGGGACGCAAAAATCTTTTCTATTATGGTTTTGTTCATTTTATCTCCTTTAATAAACAATTATATGTTTTCACAAGATGAAGTCAATAAAATATTGTATCACAGCAATTGACTCCAAATTGACTGCCGAAATTAATGATTATCTCTCCGTGTTCTTTTTTTAGAAAGAAATCTTCGGTAACGCGGCATATCGAATTTCGCCGTTTATTTATAATCATAGAAACGCCGGTCTCTGAAAAATCTTCTGTTATGGATACGTTTTTGATAATCTGGGGATAAATAAAAGAGATCGAGTATTTTTTTTGATTGTTCTTTTTCACCAATTTGGGAGGAGTTTCAAAAAAAACATTTTTATCTGAGATCTTCAGAATTTTCACATCATGAGAGCTTAAATATTTCGAATAATTTTCTGATCTTAATGCTTCGAAAAACCCTTCTTTTCTGTCAATCAAAGAGAATGACCCGTTGAACATAGCATTGCTCTCGTCAACAATTCCGGCTCTTCTTTCAAGTCGGCTATAAGGAGTGATATCCAAAAGAAACATATCCCCATCTTCCAATTTCAAGAGACTGTCAACATAAATAACATCAGGATCATCCGCTTTAAAGTCGGCAATCTCCTTTTTATGAGTAAGATTTCCGGCAACTCCCTTCAACCTGCAGAAAATGAATATTATCGAATTGTCGCTTGTCTTACCGCACAATGTGGCTCTGTTGGAAGCTTCGTTGACAAAGCGCCTTGGGTTTGACAGCATCAGGTCTTTGATTCTGTATTCGTCAAGGAAAGACGTTAAGAATCCCAAATTCATTTTACATGTATCATTTTTTATGGCATCTCCCTTGGAAGGGTACGGAACGTGATAGGAATAATAAAGTATTCCGTTCGCTCCTCCAGCCAGCGCAGAAAAGAGTTTGAATTTTGCCATTTCAAAGGTCACAGGCCTTCTTTCCGCGTTTGAATATCCGTCAGCAACAAATATAAAACCCATAGAGTCATTGTCGCAGATTCTCTTTGTCTCAAAAATGCTCTTTAGGAACATGCCGCCGTAAGTGTAATTATCCATCATAAAAACGGAATTTCTCAAATAATTGTTTTCGTTATTGTGCATAAGGAAAGAATTGTTTTTCTTTGAATCAACAGACTGAGCTGAAGACAGCATAAAGGGAAAAAAGTTCTTTTGCATAACTTTTTCTGAAACCTGTTTTTGAAAAGAATGAAGGTTTTCCTTCTCACGAAGTCCGGTATCCCTGTCTTTGTATAAGGAAGGCATATACGAATGATTCCATTTTGAACCGTGAAGAACCTCTTTCCATTCGAATTCGTCGCTCGTATAATATCCGAGAATGTTTGTTCCTTTTGGAATGTGGCTACCTAGTATCATTTTCAATCTGGTCAAAGAAAATTCGTTGCCGAATTTGACTGAGATATCTCCGAAAATGCAATTCAATCCGAAAATTTCATATGAAAGTATCTCATAACTTCCTATCTCTGCTTTCAATATTTTAGAAATATTAATAGAGATTAGATGGAAAAACGTATCTGTATTAAATTTTTCCGGAGGTATATTGTCAATAAGATTCATTTCAAAAAGCTCTTTTGTCCCACAAAAAGAAATTTTTTCTTTTTTGTTTTTCCAAAGTCCGTCCATTGTAATTCCGTAAAAAGGCTCTTCAAACTCAACTGTTTCCAGAATAGTGTAAAAACTCTGGCTGTCTGAAGCAAAAAGAATATGGCTTGTATCATTTTTATGGTTGATCTCAAACAAAATGCCGCCCACAGAATTGTTGTCTCGCCTTTTAAATTTACAGGAGAAACTTTCAGGATATGACAAAACATTGAATTTGTTTTTCTTCTCATAATTCACAACCAGAGAGTGCAGGCTGGCTGCCGAGCTGAAGTCCAAAAGAGCAAAAGCTGGCTCTTTCCACGAGGAGTAAAAAAATATCGGAGCATTGGCTGTATTTCGTTCCTTCCGGAAACGGGAGTATGATATGAAATCGGAGGATAATATAAGATTCTCTCTTGAAAAGGATTTTGGCATTTTAAGCAGAGACCAATTTGAAGAATATCTCGGCAAATCAAGAATATAGTATGCGTTCTTTGGAGAATAATTCAAAAACCTCATTTTATGCTCTTGAAGAGAATCATTATAATAAAGCATGTCGAAATAATTCAGCATAACTAAAAAAGTGTTGTAATTGGAAAAATATGGGTCTGCAAATTCATCATTTTCTCTCTGGAAAATATCTTCAAAACATGAATTTGTCGTGTACCATCCGATGGGAAAAAATCCTTTGCCGTTGATTTCAAATCGGTTCAGTTTCGGGCTGAAGTGAAAATCTGATGAGCAAATAACAATGGCAAAGAGAAGTGTAGAAGAAAAAATACATTTTCTAATATTAATCATTCATTTGATTATATACAAAATATGATTATAAGGCAATTATATTGAACATAAATTTTTATTAGAATATTGACTATATGCAAATTTACTGTAAAATAACTTAATAAAAAGCTCTTAAGGGGGAATGTATGTGGAAACGACTCGGAGATATGCTGATAGACGAAGGACTTATAACGCTGGATCAGCTGAAAAAGGCCCTTGCGGAGCAGAAGGACAAGGGCGGACGGCTGGGAAGCCTTCTCGTGCAGATGAACTTCGTCACGGACGAGCAGATATCCATGACTCTCGGCAAGCAGTACAATGTCGGAGTTGTTTCATTCGACAGCGAAATCGACCAGATGACTTTGAAGATCGTCTCTCCCCAGATAGCTCAGAAATTTCAGGTTATTCCGGTTAGGAGAGAGGGAAAGAACCTCTATCTTGCTATGGCAAATCCTGTGGATGTATATACAATAGAGGATATCAAATTCGCCACGGGATATAATGTGGTTCCAATGGTTGCAAGCGAAAACCTGATAGCTCAGGCAATAGAAAAATACTACGGAGTAGCCGGTTCAATGTCGGAAGTATTGTCCGAAATGGGGATAGACGATGATGACATTGAGATAATCGAGGAGGAGAAACAGCCGGATGCACAGCAGCTTCTGATTGACGTAGACGCAGCGCCTGTAGTAAAGCTTGTAAACGGAATAATAGTGGAAGCGGTGAGGCAGGGAGCCTCTGACATTCACATAGAACCGTTTGAAAAAATACTGAGAGTAAGATACAGGGTTGACGGAGAACTGAAAGAGGTTATGAGTCCGCAGTACACAATGGGAGCGGCCATAACTTCAAGACTGAAAATCATGTCGGGTCTCAATATTTCAGAGAGAAGGGTGCCGCAGGACGGAAGGATAGGAATGAAAGTGGCTGAGAAATCAATAGATCTGAGGGTATCAACCCTTCCCACTGCGCACGGAGAGAAGATTTGCATGAGAATCGCAGAAAAATCCTCTCTTCTGCGGCTTGAGGATATCGGACTCGGAAGGAAGGCGTACAACGACTTTATAGAGGCGATAGAGCGTCCGAACGGCATAATACTCGTCACCGGTCCTACAGGAAGCGGCAAGACCGTCACACTATATTCTGTTCTTGCGAGAATGAACACTCCGAATGTCAACATAACGACCGCCGAAGACCCGATAGAGTATGATTTCGTTGGAATAAATCAGGTGAACGTGCGTGAGAACATAGGCTACACCTTTGCAACCGCATTGAAGGCGTTTCTCAGGCAGGACCCGGACATAATCATGGTTGGCGAGATTAGGGACCTTGACACGGGCGACATTGCCATTAAAGCGGCTCTCACCGGACACGTGGTTCTCTCGACTCTGCACACAAACGACACGATTTCAACTATATCCAGAATGCAGGACATGGGCATCGCTGCTTACAAGGTGGCTTCTGCCGTGGTGCTTATAGAGGCGCAGAGGCTCATAAGAAGAGTGTGCAAATACTGCGGACAGCAGGTTGACGTCTCCGATGACGAACTTATAAAGTACGGCGTGAATCCCGAATATATGAGGGGAGCCAAATTCATGATGGGAAAGGGATGCATGCAGTGCGGCAATACGGGATATAAAGGAAGGGTCGGAATCTTCGAAGTTCTTCCGCTCACACACACTCTTAGGGAGATGATTGTCAAGGGAGCCGCGGCGGATGAACTGAAAATGCAGGCAAGAAGAGAGGGCGTCATAATGCTGAGGGAGGACGGACTAATAAAAGTGAAGGCCGGAATAACGACCTTGGAAGAGGTAATGAAAGCAACAGTTGGATAAGAAGAAATCATTGTTTGAAAACATATCGGAAGAAGAGAAAGGCGCCGTTCTTTTCGACAGAGCGTCTAATTTCACCGAAAAGCAGTTCAGAGAGAGGCTGAAACATTACAGCGAATCCCTTCTAAATTCATTTATAATAAGTTATCAAAAAAATCCTTTTACCGAATACATCGCTGAAGTCCTTAAAGAGGGAAACGCACCACACTACATTCATAAGACTGATTCATCATACAGAATAACGAGCCCGGAAAGAGACAGGGACGTTCTTGAAGAGAGAACAGGACAGAAAAAAATGATGGATGACGTGAGAAAAACAATCCGCGAAGAATCGATTCTGATAGCAGAAGCTCCTCCAGGGACAGGAAAATCACTTGCGTATCTCATTCCTCTTCTGGAAAACCTTAAGGATTCAAAGAGATGCGTTATTTCTACAAACACCAAAAATCTTCAGATGCAGCTTTTCAACAAGGACCTTGAAATAGCTTCAAATATCACGGGGGTATCGGTTTCCGCCTCCATGATGAAAGGAATAGGAAATTACTTCTGCTTCATGAAGTACAACGAGAACCTCATGAAATTCTCCCCTCTTACAAAACTTGCTCTTGAGGGCTTCATAATACTCTCCGGCTCCGGAGACGTAAGCGAGATAAAATATCAGCATGAACTTGATTTCGGCGACATCACCTGCGACAACGAATACTGCGTAGAATCGCTCTGTTCGTTCGCAGGGATATGCCCCTACCTGAAGCTTCGGGAGAGGGCTATGTCAAGTCAGATTGTCTTTACCAACCATTACCTTGCTTTGATTGACGCAGAGCTTAAGAACAAGTTTTTCGGAGATTACAATTTCCTCGTATTTGACGAGGCGCATAATCTCGAGAACGTAGTGACAGATGTTTATTCATACAAATTCGATTTCACTTATGCGCTGAGGATCTTCAACTATTTCGCGCATACATTCAGCAATCAGATGAAATTCATACGCTCATCAAGCCTCTCTACAGACTCGGTAAATTTTCTGGAGTCGCTTCTTGCTTCAATGAAAGACGTGGCGGAGGATCTTGACATACTCTTCAAATATCTGATTGATCTCGCGGAGGAGGAGAAAACGGAGAGGTGCGAATACAGCCCGAAGCTCTTTTCCGGGGCATACGAAAGAGTGAAGAGAACGGGAGGATTGATGTACGGGCTCTACTGCAACGCAGATAAAGCCCAGAAAATGCTGCGCGAAGAGAAGTTCAGGATGCTTGACATATTTCAGACCCTGAAATACGTCTTCGAAAAAACGATGCGTTTTTTCGAATCGTTCGCAGTCGTCACTCAGGCGGATAATGAAGAATATGCTTTTTTCTATGAGTTTGACGTGAAGAGAAGAAACATAGTCCTCAACGGCCTGCCGGTGGACACCGGCGATCAGTTTTCCAAAATGGTTTTGTCAAGGGAGAGTATCTCTTATGTATTCACTTCAGCCACGCTTTCCGCGGCAGATTCATTTGAAATGTTCAAACAGCAGTCCGGTCTTAAAACAAGCAAAAGAAAATATTTTGAAGCGAGCTACCAATCTTCTTTTGATTATGAAAAACAGATGAAAGTATTCTGCTTTAAAAACATAGGAGACCCGGTCTCCGACAAATTCATGGAAAAAGCGGCCGAAGTGGTGAGGATTCTCTCGCTTGAGGAAAAACGGATGTTTGTGCTCGCGACATCCTACTCCCAGATAGACTTTCTGAAAGCAAAATTCAAAGAGAGAAAATTTATATTTCAAAGGCGGGAGGGAAACGGCGATAAACTTCTTCATCTTCATAAATCAAGAAAAAGCTCGGTTCTTGTGGGAACCAACATGTTCTGGGAGGGCGTTGACCTTCCCGGAGACCTGCTTGAAACAATCGTAATACTCAAAATGCCTTTTGCCGTGCCAGACGACCCCATTATCAGGCGAAGGAGCAGAGTTATGGAGGAAAACAACAGAGACCCCTTCAGAGAGTACACCCTTCCGCAGGCGATAATAAAGCTAAAGCAGGGAATGGGTCGTCTTATCCGTAAAAAGGATGACGAGGGTAAAATATACATTCTTGACGAAAGAATACTCACAAAATCATACGGCAAGAGCGTGCTGTCGAGCTTTTACGTAAGACCGGCGATAATAGAATACGAGAGTTTCATAAAATCTGAAGAGGAGAAATAATGCTTTTGTACATTTTGAGGCACGGAGAGAGCGAGGGAAACAAGGACGGTAAATTCCGCGGCAGAGCCGATTTCCCTCTTACTGAAAAGGGGCTGATGCAGGCGGATGAAGCATCTCTCTTCCTTCTGAAAAAGGAAATAACTGCGGTTTATTCAAGTCCTCTGAAGAGAGCATATGACACCGCTAAAAAGACCGCGGAAAAAAAGAACCTTGAAGTCGTCAAAGACGAGAGTTTCAACAACATATCTCTCGGAGAGTGGGAAGGAAAACCCAAGAGTGAAATCAAAGAAAGGTTTCCAAAAGAATGGGATATATGGACAACAAAGCCCGAATACCTCGAACTGGAGGGAATGGAGAAACTTGATTCTGTTATGAAGAGAAGCGTAGAAAGAGTCAATCAGCTGAGTGCTCAAGAGGTCGGCGACTTTTTGATAGTCTCGCACAGAGCAGTCATCAAGCCTCTTATTGCCGGCCTTATCGGAATTGGGAAGCCTTATTTTTGGCGTCTGCACATAGACACCGCCGCAGTAAGCATTTTAGAGAAGCTTGACAAAGAGCGCGGATGGATGCTCAAAAATCTTAACGTTAACCACTATCTGAGGTCATTTGACGAAGAGAAGTTTTGATCTGATTGTAATCGGCGCAGGCCCTGCGGGTTCAATGTGCGCTGTTAAAGCGGCTGAAAGAGGCAATAAGGTTCTGATAATTGATAAAAATCAAAGAATCGGGGGCAAGATTCCGGTCACAGGCAATTCAAGGTGCAATATTACAAATGAGAACATCTCTTTGGAAAATTATGTGGGAAAAAACCGCGACTTTGTCAGGAATGTCTTTGCTTTGTTTTCGACATCCTCCCTTATTGAATTCTTCAGAGAGTCATCTGTCGGGCTTTACAGAGAGAAAGACCGTTACTATCCGCTCTCCGGAAAGAGCATCACGGTCGTTGAAGCTCTGGAGACAAAACTTAAAAAGAATAATGTGGATTTTGCATTGGGTGCAACAGTTGTTTCGGCAGAAAAATCGAAAAGCGTTTTTACTGTTGAAAGCGCTTCGGAGATTTTTATTTCCAAAGCGCTTGCCATCTGCACAGGAGGAAAGTCATATTCAAAAGCGTTCGGAAGCGGCGGCGGTTTCTCTCTTGCTCAACATTTCGGCCATTCTTTGACGCCAATGAATCCGGGTCTCACATCATTTCTGATAAAAGACAATATTTTCAAATCTTTAGCCGGCGTTTCAACCGAAGCTACACTCTCTTTAATTTCAGGAAAAAAAAATATTTACCTGAAATCGGGTCCGATTCTCTTTACCCACTTCGGAATTTCCGGACCGGTTGTCATGGACTGTTCAAACAGGCTCGCACAGCTTGAGCTCCAAACAGCCGAGATTTCGATAGATTTTTTAAATAATGCATTCTCTGATTTTGAAACATTCTATAGAGAGATTTCGTTTTACCCGAAGAACAGCATTTTAAAACTGATTTCCCGTTACATTCCGAATTCACTTGCAAGAGTCGTCCTTAGGAACCTGTCAATAGATGAGACATCTGTAGTCTCAAGCATAAAGAAGACAAGAGCGAGAGAACTCTATGATTTTCTTACGGCGAACAGAATAACAGCGCATCTCAATAAAAATTTTGAAGAGGGGCAGGTGACTGTGGGAGGCGTGAAGACAGATGAGATAAATCCCAAAACGATGGAATCGAAGAAAGTGAAGAATCTTTATTTTGCGGGGGAAGTTCTTGATATCGCCGGCGACTGCGGAGGATACAATCTCCAGTTCGCATTTTCGACAGGGTATATAGCCGGAAACAATGCATTGAGTTGATGTAAATAAAAGAGCATCCGCTTTTTGCGGATGCTCTTAAGATGATTTATTTAACGTAGAACTGGGTCACGCCCGTTGTTGTGACTATTGACTGGCTCTCAAGAATGTCAATAACAGTTGTTGTTACAGTGAGAGAGTAGATGCCAGACGAGAGAATCGGACCTGCTTCAAAAGTGTATATTGTGTCAGTGAGGTCTTTGACTCCCCAGATGGAATCTCCGTTCATGTTGGAAAGCTTTATGGCATACTTTGTATTGTTCTCAATTGAAGAGAAGACGATGTCAAATGAATCGGCGTGTATGTTAGTGTCAGAAATCATAGGTTTGTTTATGATGAGCTGGGGTATGACTATCGTATAATCATCCATAAGTGTGTTTTTATTGTTGTTGTTCAGAAATAACTTGTAATAGTATGTGTTGCCCGACATTATAGAGTCGATGTAAGCGCCTGTGGAATTAACCGGAACAGAATCTATCGGTTCGTAATCTAGCGAATCTGATACGGATTTTTCAACGATTATTCTGTCTCCTGCAATCGCATTCAGAGTCTGCCAGTTCAGAGTGATCATACCCGCCGTCATAACAGTATCTCCTCCGAGAATGTTTGTAGAGTCGTTGAACAGTTTCTGGGAGACGAATACTCCGGTGTATGTGTATATTCCCTGAATTCTGTCCTCTGTAGGCAGAAGAGAGCAGCCGAAGACAAGAGTGAGGAATGCTGAAAAAAGAATTATTCTTTTCATGATATCTCCTTATTGATTTATTGAAATTATAATCCAACAGGAAGGAACAGTCAATAAAAATCCGAATATCATTGACTTTGTTTTGTTTTCATGCACACTAATCAGATGGACTTTTTTTATACAAAAACAGCTGACGCACTTCTGAAGAGCGCCAGAAAATTCATAAGCGGAAGAGATTCCAATTATGTTTTCTTTAAGGCGGAAAATCCATTGAAACAACAAAGGGCATGCACAAGCATTTACGTTCACATTCCTTTCTGCAATTCGCTATGCCCCTACTGTCCTTACAATCGCATTCCGGAGGACAAAGCCCGGCTTGCATTATACATTGAGGCGCTTAAAAAGGAGATAACAGGCATTTCCGGTTTGTGCGGAAGAAGAGACGTATCATCGGTTTATTTCGGAGGAGGTACGCCGCTGCTTACCGGGGAAAAAATCAAAGAAATAACACGTACGATAAGGGATAATTACAATGTTTCAGGAGATTTCTGCATTGAAGCAAATCCTAATGATATAAATGAAGATTCGGTGGAATTGCTTAAACAGGCGGGGTTCGCGTCAATAAGCCTCGGTGTTCAGAGTTTTAACGATGACCTTTTGAAGAGTATTGGAAGAAAATATGCGTCATCTGCCGCAGTAAGCTCAGCAATAAAGCTTTTGACGTCTGGATTCGATTCTGTCAACATTGACTTGCTTTTCGCGCTGCCGGGTCAGAATATGGATTGTCTTATGAATGACCTTGAAAAGGCGGTTTCGCTCAAACCAGACCAGATAACAACTTATCCTCTTTTTACATTTCCCTACTCTGAGATCTCACAATTCAAGAAAATCAAGCACGTCGAATCGCCTTCTCTCATAAAAAGAAGAAGAATGTACTATTCAATCTACGAATACCTTGAAAAGTCCGGATATAAAAGGTGCTCGGTATGGTCATTTAAAAGAGAAAAAA
>JAQVDU010000057.1 GCA_028698175.1 bacterium
TTGGGCATGAATGTCGCAGACATATTGTACTGATAAGCTATCATTTTAATAAAATACTTTATGATTTGAACATTATCTCCCGTTTTTATCAATTGATATCTCTTTATCTCAATTTCATTTTGTCCTGCTCCCACTTCATGGTGATGATAGATAAGGTCTATTCCATAATCAAGAATTATCTTTGAAATTTCCTGTCGCATCTGTTGAAATTTGTCTTTTGGGGGCATTGCATGATATCCCTGCTTCTTCTGCAAAAACTCGCCGGATTCATTAATCTCATCCGCTCCTGAACCCATGTTGGCTTCGTAGGATTCAATTCTGCACTCAGTTATATTTTCAGTATTCTTTATGCTTACTTTGTCAAATATGTAGAACTCGAACTCGGGGCCGAAGAGGATATTGTCGCCGATTCTCTCTTTTTTAAGGTATTCTTCAGCTCTTTCGGCAATCCCTCTCGGGTCCCTTTCGTAATCCTTCTTTGTATCAGCCTCCTTTATGCTACAAAAGTAGGAGAGTGTAGGCTCCTCAGCAAACGGCTCAGAGAAAACGCTATTCTCGTCAATCATCAGCACCATATCTCCGCCCTCAACTGCCTTGAACCCTGGACAGCTTGAAGAGTCGAAGCCGACTCCAAACTTCTTAACCTCTTCAAGATTCTTTATAGGAAGCGTGATGTGGTGCATGTTGCCCACAAGGTCAGTAAATTTTAAATCTATCCACTTATAATCCGAAACCACCTTTCTATTTTTTTTCATCAAAAACCTCCGTTTGTGTTTGATAATTATATGAAAAACGAGTATAATTGCAAGTGGTTATAAACAAAATCCAGGCTGGATTGTCTTATATTTCAAAACACAGGAGGCATGATGAAAAAAAGAGCTCTCTTAGTATTAATCACAGCGGTATTTGCTTTTTCAACAACAGCAAGTCCATTTCTGCCGCTCATTATCGCCGCTCAGGATGAGGAAACAAAAGTAACAGACATGTCAAAAACAGAGTCAGTTTTAGAGAACGGCGGAAAAGACGGCGACGGGAATGAGAATGGTGGAGGAAACGGCGATAAAGAGAAAGATAAAGACAAAGATAAAATAAAGGATGAAGACGAAGACGAAAACAACGGCAACGGCAATGATGACAAGGATAAAGACAAAGATAAGGATAAAGACAAAGACAAAGATAAGAATAAAGACAAAGGCAAGGTAAAGGAGGATGACAAAGACAAGGACAAAGATAAGGACAAGGATAAAGATAAGGATAAAGACAAAGATAAGGATAAAGACAAGGATAAGGATAATGGAGAAAATGGAAAGAAGAAGAATCCTCCAAAAAATAAAGATGACAATGGCAATAACGGTAATAATGGCAATAATGGTAATAATGGTAATAACGGCAATAATGGCAACCACTACGGCTGGAGAAACCGTTGGAGAAATGGCGGAAGTACAAATGACTGGTGCTGCGCCGGATGCGCGGCTGGAACATGTCTTAATCTTCCAGGTTGTATTGGAGTTTCAGGAGCGGCATGCCTTGTGCCATCATCCCACAAAAGCTCAAATGTTACCATGTCCATAATCGGCGGACTCGTGGGTGCGGTAATAAATACGGCAATAGTATTGATTATTCTTGATAAGACGGGAGTTATTGACCTGCAGTAAATTTGTTATTTCTTTCTGACAAACCACTCGCTTATCTGCGTAATGCGCACTTTAGCGAATTCTTGGAAATAATACAGAGCCTCTCTCAGCCTTTTTGAGCGGGGCTCTTTTATTAAGGCCAGGGGAATTTCAGCAGTCCATCTCATAACTCCTGTGAGACCGAAAAGCACCTGTTCGCTAGTGAGACTTAAACCGAAAAGCTGAACAGGCTTAGGAGCAAACAAGCTTGACAGAAGCATTGTGAACATCATTGACAAACCCGTAACCGCTCCGTAAATTCCCGAATAGACCTGCCTCTTATCTTCCGGCGCTATTGATAGCACAAAATTAGTAGCGACAATCCCGGCGCCTGCCCACATAATACCTGATGAAAATGCTTCCAAGAAGAGCATCCAGTATGAACTTTCATTGGCAAAGAGCCATATCAGCGGATTTATCCCTCCCAATGCAATTGCCAGCCTCATTGCAGTTTTGTTGCCGAACCTGTCAATAAACTTTCCCCAGGGCTTCAGAGCTAAAAGAGAGGCAACTGTGCTTATCGTGCCGTAAATCTGGATTTCGACCATGCTCATTTTAAGAGTCTTTATCATGAATGGCTGCCAGAATGGAGAACCTATGCCCACAGAGCACATCCACCAGAAACCGTAAAAAAGGAATCTTCTGAAATTGGAGTCTCTGAATGGCTCAAGATACATCTGAAGCACTCCCCCATTCGCTCTTTTTTTCTTTTTTTCAGGCTGAAAACTCAAAATGAAGATGCCTATTATTCCAATCACTGCTGCAAATGAAAAAAGAAATATAAATGCAAAACTCAGATTTGATGCCTTGAAAACAGAGGGGTGGTTTAAAACTGAAAGAATTGATTTTGAAAGAACGGACGGAGTTTTGTCAAATAGGTCTATAAAAAGACTGAAGCAGTACCCTGTGAAAAGCCCCATCGAAAGAAGAATTTGGGATCTGACCGAGAAAAACCTTCCACGCACTCCAATAGGAACCATATCCGAAATCCATGCAACCCATAAATTAGCGCTTACAGCCTGAAGCGCGTTGCTGGTGAAGAACAAGGCAAGAAAAATCGCGACCCTGTTCTCTCTTCCAATCGCCAAGAGAGAGACAAAGCCGAATGCAAAAGATAGTATTCTGCCTAGAAGAGCAAGAAAAACAACCATTTTTCTGCGTGTTTCGGAGTTCTTTACAATTACTGCGCCGAAGAGCTGAAAAACCTGCGAGAGCTGGCCTGATGCAGAGAACAATCCGAAATGCATCGGCGATGCGTCAAGCATGACCATGAATTTTGTTACGAATATGCTTCCCATTCCGGACAATGACGTATATACCTGAGCCATTGCCCCGTCGATATAGGATATTCGCACGGTTTGTCTTGTTATGCTCTCATTGATTTTTCTTTTCATTGTATATAAAATATGGATTTTTCAGACCAAGTCAATAAGCATGATTTATCTGACATGACAGTGTGCCATCTTTGTTGACATTATAATTTTTTTATTGTATATATTATATGTGCAGAAAATAAAATCAATTTTACTTTACTCTTCGATTTCAAGAGGCAACACAAGCAAAATAGCTAAAATGATAGCTAGAGAAATGAAAAGCGACCTTATGAGGACGGCAGAAGTATCCCTTCCATCACTCAGAAAATACAACCTTATAGGATTCGGCTCGGGAATCTACGGAGGCGTTTTCCACAAGAAACTTATAGAAACAATAGAATCTATGCCTGAAGATTTCAAAGGAAAGCACGCGTTCATATTCTGTACAAGCATTTTCTGCAGGGATTCGTACGTTGAAAAGTTCAAAGAGCTCCTGCAAAAGAAGGGCTTCATTGTGCTTGGTTCGTATCAGTCAAAAGGAGCATACACCAATAAAATCTTCAAGCTCTTCGGAGGAATAAACAAGGGTCGCCCGAATTCATACGACTTCATGGATGCAGCTGATTTTGCAAAAGACATAATGGAAAGATACAATGAAAAAAACAGCGACTCTTGAAATAATCGCAGGCCTCTTCGTAGCTGTTCTTATCATATCAAACATAGTCTCAGTCAAAATACTCAGACTTGGTTTTCTCACATTTGACGGAGGCACGATTATATTCCCCCTCACTTACATTTTCGGAGACATACTCACTGAGGTTTTCGGATATGAAAAATCGAGAAAAATAATCTGGGTGGGGTTTTTCTCCTGTGTTCTTATGTCACTAACATTCTTCATCGTGGGAATACTGCCATCGGACGCTGACTGGAGGCTTCAGCAGTCATACAGCGACATTCTGGGCATGGTTCCCAGAATAGTCATAGCATCACTGATAGCTTATCTTTTCGGAGAATTTTCCAACTCAATAGTGCTCTCCAAAATGAAAATCAAAACAAAGGGAAGACTCCTCTTTCTGCGCACAATAGCATCAACTCTGGTGGGTCAGATTTTTGATACAGGATTATTTGTTTTAATTGCTTTCGCTGGAATCTACGAACCAAAGCTTCTTATCTCAATCGCGCTGTCAAACTACATATTCAAGGTTTTCGTTGAGGCGGCAATGACTCCCGTCACCTACCTTGCAGTAAATTACCTTAAAAAGCATGAGGATTCCGATGTCTTTGACAACGGAATCTCATACAATCCCTTCAGACTTTTCGAATCATCTTCCGACTGAAAAATATCTGAAACCGAGTTTCTTCATAATATGCGGCTCAAAGGCATTTCTTCCGTCAAAGAAAAGGTCTCCCTTCATTAGCTTTTTTATCTTCTTTAAATCCGCATTTCTGAACTCATTCCACTCTGTCACAAGCACCGTTATATCAGCTCCCTTGACGCATTCATAGGCATTTTTTGCGTACTTAACCCTCTTTAAACTTGCTTTGGCATTGTCCATTGCAACAGGATCATACACAATGACCTCAGAATCTTCCTTCAAAAGAAATTTAATTAGTTTCAGGGAAGGCGATTCCCTTAGGTCATCCGTATCCGGTTTGAACGAAAGCCCCAGAACAGCTATCCTCTTCTTTTTGAGCTTAACGGTTTTCTTCATCTTTGCGAAGAATCTTTCTATTCTTGCTTCATTGACTCTCTTCACTTCTCTGAGAATTGAAAAATCATAGCCGAACTCCTTTGCCGTATAAATCAGAGAACCCACGTCCTTAGGGAAGCATGAGCCTCCATAACCTATTCCGGCGTTTAGGAACTGCCTTCCTATCCTCTTGTCAAGACCGATTCCCTCTGCAATCTCCTCAATGTCTGATTCAGTGAGTTCCGCCAGGTCGGCAAGGGAGTTTATGAATGATATCTTCGTGGCTAGAAATGCGTTGGATGCGTATTTAATCAGCTCTGCGCTCTTCAGTTTTGTCACTTTTACCACTGTGTTCATATCCTGATAAATCTCCACCACTTTCATTGCGGCTGCGGTGTTCTCTGCTCCGATAATGACTCTGTCCGGATGAAGGGTATCGTTTATCGCCTGCCCTTCCCTTAAAAATTCCGGATTGGAGACAACGTCGAATCCGCACTTTTTCTTTTGGTTCTGCCTTATTATCCTCTCCACAAGATTCCCGGTTCCCACAGGAACTGTTGATTTGTTCACAATGACTTTGTAGCCGTTCATCCAGATTCCTATGTCTTTGGCGACGGCTTTCACGCTTCCGAGATTCGTCTGCCAGTTCTCCTTAGGCATCGTGTCAACCGCTATCATTATCAAATCCGATTTTGTAACCGCTTCTTTTATGTCCCAAGTGTAAAAGAGGCGCCCCTCATCGTGATTCTTTACAGCCATCTCCTTGAGTCCGGGCTCATAGATAGGCATTATTCCCCTCTTCAGATTATCTATCTTCTCTCTGTTCTTGTCCATGCAGATAACCGTGTGGCCGAGCTGCGCGAATACCACTCCGGTGACAAGTCCGACGTACCCTGTTCCAATGACTGATATCTTCATCGTCACTCCTATCTGAATATTATTTCCCAGCTGTAGGGAATTTTCTTTGAATTGTATGGAATCCGCACCTCATCGGGATTCTTCGAATTGTAAGGCTCTGATATCGTTGAAATCACTATGCTCTCCTTCTCGCTTATGCACTTCCATCCGTGATACACGCCGCAGGGAATCTTTATAAGCGAGTAATTGTGTTCGCCTATAAAATGCTCCTCCAGTCTTTTGTATGTGGGGCTTTCTTTTCTGTCGTCGAATAAAACCATTTTTATCATTCCGCTAACGCACACAACATAGTCGATTTGCTTTCTGTGACAGTGCCATGCTTTTATAACCTGAGGGTAATTGGTGGTCATATAAACCTGTCCGAATTTTTCAAAAATCTTATCGTCTTTCCGAACGAGCTCCATTACTCTCCCTCTTTCGTCACACCTTGCCTTCAATTCCTTTACGACAACTCCGTCTATCATTATTCCTCCTTATTTTTTTACAATGTGGTAGGCTATCTTGTAAAGATGAAAATTTATCCTCTCATAATCGTTCAGCAAATCCAAATGAAGGGTTGACGTCTCGATGGATTCCTTCATACCATCCTTAAGCCTCTTCAGATGATTGTTGTGAAGGTCGCTTAAAAGAGATAACATATAATCTCTTCTTTTAAGGACCTCATTCGCGGTTTTTTCGTCATACAAAGTCAGAGCCGAGAGGGTCATTTCGTACGTCTTCATAACCTCCGAATGAAACATCTTCAGGTCTCTAAATCCCTCTTCGGAGAAATAGTAGTTATTGTCCATCCTTTTCTTTACCGATGTCATTATATTCTTGCTGACCACGTCACCTATATGTTCGATCTCATCTGCTATGTAAAGCATGTCCTGAGTCTTCTTAGATACCTGCTCCGATGCTTCCTCCTTGTAAATTGATACGAGAAACATCGTTACATTTTTTTCATACTCGTCTATCGCGTTATCCTCCATTATCGTTTCGTTTGAAAGCACCGAGTCATTTGTTTTTAACGCAATGAATGATTTGTCTATCATGTTTCCAGCGAGCTCAAGCATTGAGATAATGTCCCTCAGGCCCTTGGACAATGCTACCGCCGGATTCTGCACGATGTTCTCCCTCAGCATTCTCTCGCCGTCTGACGATATCTTCGACTTCTTGAGAAATCTCGAAAAGTAACTTATCAGGGGAAGCATCACGATGATGATGACCGCGAATAGAAGGTTGTACATCAAATGGGAATTGGCTATGCCCCGCGCGGAAAGGATTTCTTCGGAGAGAATGGGCTGGTACTTTATCATAAAAAATATAAAAATCCCAGAGGCGACGATTCTTGAGGATATGTTTATCGACGTGAGATATCTTGCCTTTTCATCTCCTTTTATACCGGCAAAGGCCGAAGTGAAAGAAGTGCCGAGATTGGAGGCGGCTACCATCACTATGATAGCTCTATAGTCGAGAATGCCCGACATATATAGTCCGATTACAAGAGCCACTATCACCGCTGAAGAGTGGACGAGAAAAGTGAAAAAAGCGGTCACAACAAAGAGCAGAGGCAGATTCTGGTTCATAATTCTTATCGCTTCTGAAAATATTTTAGTGTTTTCAAGTGGAAGCATTGTATTTGCCATAAGTTGAATGGCAAAGAATATGAAACCGAAGCCCATTATGGACATGCCGATGTACTTCATCTTCTTCGATTTTTCGTCAATGTAGAAGCCAACTATAATCATAATAAGCGAGAAAAACGATATGTCGAAAGCGATGAGTTGAACAATAAGCGATGTTCCTATTGCCGAGCCGGCAAACATATAGACAGCTCCTGCGATCGAGATCAGTCCGTCAGAGACGAATGAAATCACCATCACAGAGAACAGGGTTGACGACTGCATCATAAGCGTGAGGACAATTCCGGAAAGGAATCCTTTTAAATTTGACCCCGTTAGATTCCAGAGAATCTCTTTAAGTCTGTATCCGGAAAGACGCGAAATGCCCTTTGACGAAAATTTCAGGCCGAGCATAAAGAGAACAAGCCCGAAGAGCATCTCAAGTATGACCATGTAAACAAGAGGGGACTCCTCTATCTTTATCGTGAAATCAAGGACTTCCTTCTTAAATTTTGAGAGAACTTCGATATGGTGTTCTCCTAGCGGAAGTGCTTTCGGTTCGATTGCTATTCTGGCAATGGACGAAGAATCTCTGACGATAGGAATTGTGTCTCTTCCGCTTCCCCAAAATACAAAGTAAGAAGTGTCGTCCGGAGAGATGAATTTCAAGCTGAAGCTTTTGTCCCTCCTTCCCTTCACCGCAAAATTGTTCGAAATGTCATTGCTCTCTGGATCCTTTAGAAATGCATAATCCTGCGCGAAGAGTGTCGCTGCAAAAATCAGTATCGCGACAAGAGCCAGCCGTTTACTCATTCAAAAACTGATCCTTTGTGAACTGCCTGAATTCTCCCGGCACCATCCGGAATACTTTAAGATTGCCTATCGATATTCTTGCAAGAGATATCACCGGATGCCCGACAGCTTTGAGAATATTCCGTATCTCATGGTTCTTTCCATGAGTGATATAAACTTCAATTTCAGATTTGTCCTTTGCTTCATAGTAATGCTTCTCGACGATTTTATCAACCTTCAAAAGCGTATTGTCAACGTAAATGCCCTTCTTCATCTTCTCAATTTCACCGTCCTTGACTTTTCCGAAGACAAGGGCGTGGTACACCTTTTTCACTTTGTTCTTCGGATGGGTGAGATAGTTGATAAAATCCCCGTCGTCAGTGAGTATCAAAAGGCCCTCGGTGTTGCAGTCGAGTCTCCCAGCAGGCCTTAAGTGGGCGAATTTTTTGGGAATGAGATCCATCACAGTCTCTCTCCCCTTGTCATCGCTTCTGGTTGTTATTATTCCCTTCGGTTTGTTTAAAACAAGGTATGTGTAATGCGTCTTGTTGGAGTTTACTCTTTCTCCGTCAATCTCTATCTCTACATCTTCGTCCACAAACATGCCGAGAGTCGCCAGTTTTCTGTTGACTGAGATTCTGTGCTCCTCTATCAGCTTGTCCACAGCGCGGCGCGACAACCCCGTTGCATTGGACAGAAATTTGTTAATCCTCTCTTTCATCGAATAATTTCTCCTGCTTTGGCGTGTCGCCTGCAATATCTTCTATTGAAGGCAGCTCCCTCAGCGACGAAATCTTGAAATAAGTCAAGAATTTCTTGGTTGTGTGGTAAAGCGAAGGTTTGCCCGGAAGGTCAGCGCTTCCCCTTCTTGTCACAAGGTCCCTGTCGAGCAGAGTCTTTATCACTCCGTCGCAGTTGACTCCTCTAATGTCTTCAACCTCCTGTTTTGTCAGCGGCTGTTTGTAAGCTATGATGGCAAGAGTTTCGAGAGCCGCAGTGCTGAGACGCGACATTTTTCTGTTGCCGAAAAATTTTTCAAGAGTATCCGAATACTGAGGCTTTGTGACCATTTGATAACCGCCTGCCGCATCAATTATCATGATGCCGGACTCCGGCACGTTGTACTTCTCCTTCAAAAACTCGATAACCTGAAGGAAGAGCGTCCTGTCGATCCCCAATAGCTTAATCAGCTGGTCCCTCTCAACAGGTTCAGACGATGAGAAGAGTATGGCTTCAACCTCAGGAACTAATCTTTCCATTTAATCCTCCACTACGCTTATTTTATTGTTGAATCCCTTCATGACGACCCCCTTCATTTCAAGCGACGTCAGTGATGCGGCAATTATTTCATATGGCATCTCTTTCGAACTTAAAACGTCGTTTACGTTTCTGAACTTCTTCACGAGCTCAAGCACAGCTTCTTCATCCTCTGTCAGCTTTGTTGCGACTCTCATGCGAGAGGAAATCCCCGGAAGAACATCCTTAGAATATATCGGCGCAGCTCCCCTGAAAATGGCATAGTTAGGAGCATAGGAGAGTTTGTTCGTTATCTCCCCAGGAAGAGCGAAAATCTGTTTTTTAAGCTTCAAAGCCTGCGTTAGCGTGCTAAGAGTGCCGCTCTGCATAGCTCCCTGAGTAATTATAAGTATGTCGGAAATAGCTGCTATGATGTGGTTTCTCTGTATGAAATTGAGCTGCAGACCCTTTACATAAGGCGAGTATTCAGTCGCCAGAAGACCGTTTTTTCTTATTCTGGCTCTCAGGTCTTTATTTGACGCGGGGTAATTGTTGGCAAAACCGCATGGCAGAACTGCTATCGTGGGGATGCCGTTTTCAATCGATGCCGAGTGAACCAAAGAGTCAATTCCCTCGGCAAATCCGCTCACTGTGGCAATATCTTTGTTTCTGTATCTCCTGATAATATCCGTGACAACCCTTACTCCGTACTCGTCCGGCTTTCTCGTGCCGACGATTCCTATTCTAAATTTTGAAAGAACTTTTTCGTCTCCCTGAGCAAACAGGATATCTGGCATTTGATTTGACAGCGAAGCTCTCTTAATATCAGAAGTTTTCAAAATGAAAACTTCATTTTTATCAATAAACTCTGCGGATTTCTTAATATAAGATTTATCCAGTGAATAAAGGTCTATCTGCGCTTCTATCTTCTTGAGAGTAATTGAATCAACCGCCATATATCTCCCTGAAGAGAATCGACTCGATATTGCCGTTGTCATTTTTGAGAAGTGATGCAAAAGTGTACTCAATATCGAGATCCTCAGCTTCTTTCAACTCCGGCTTCTTCGACTTCAAAAGGTCCGTCTTATTGAAAATAATTATTCTCTTCTTTTTCAACAGCTTTCTGTCATAGCTTTCAAGCTCCTTTGACAGCACTCTGTAAGTTTCAAGCGGGTCCTTGTCGGTGATGTCAATGATGAACAGTATCACGTTTACCCTGCTTATGTGCTTTAGGAATCTGTTGCCCAATCCTCTTCCCTCGGATGCGCCCTCAATTATTCCAGGAATGTCGGCCACTCTTATAACTCTCGCTCCGTCAGAGAGTATTCCGAGATTGGGTTCGAGGGTTGTGAAGGGATAGTCCGCAATTTTGGGATTTGCATGCGTAACCGATTTGAGAAAGGTTGATTTTCCAGCATTGGGAAGACCGACGAGACCCACGTCAGCTATAAGACGCAGTTCGAGAAGAATCTCCTCCTCTTCGCCTTCGCGCCCTTTCTCAGTGCGCCTGGGAGCTCGGTTGACGGAGGATTTGAAATGCACGTTTCCACGCCCGCCCCGTCCGCCTTTCAAAAATAAATACTCTCCCTCAAGTATTTCAAGAAGCTCATTTCCTTCCTTATCAGTCACTATTGTTCCCGGAGGTACCATTATCACTGCGTCCTTTCCGTCTCTGCCGAATTTCTTCTGGTCCATTCCGTTCTCGCCGTCCTCAGCCTTAAAATGGTGTTTGTATCTCAGATGGTTTAGCGTGAACATTGAGCGGTCGACTTTGAATATGACATGGCCTCCTCTGCCGCCGTCTCCTCCGTCAGGACCTCCTCTGGGTATGTATTTTTCCCTTCTGAATGATGTGGAGCCGTCTCCGCCTCTCCCCGATTTGAGAAAGAGAGTCACTCTGTCAATGTATCTGCTCTTCATGTATATCTCTTGACAAAATCGTGTATCCTTGAAAGCCCTTTCTTTATTTCATCAAGTGAGGCGGCATATGATATTCTAAGCCATCCTTCAGCTCCGAAAGCGCCTCCTGGTATTACTGCAACATTGTACTCTTCAAGCAGCTTTGTGCAGACTGACTCGGAGTTTTCGAATCTGCTTTTGTTTTCATCAATAATTTTCCTGAAATCCATAAACAGATAGAATGCTCCCATAGGCTCGATAAAGTTGACATTTTCGACATTCTTCATGTAATCAATGACAAATTCGCGCCTCTTGCCGAACTCTGAAATCATCCTGCCGGCGACTTCAGGAGAGGTCTTGAGAGCGGCGATTGCCGCCTTCTGGGATATTGAAGAAGTGCAGGAAGTGGAGTGGGTCTGCACCATGAGCGTCTTTTCAACGAGTCTCTTTTCGCCTCCCAGAAAGCCTATCCTCCACCCCGTCATTGCATAGGTTTTTGAAAGTCCGTTGACGGTAAATGTGAGGTCCTTTATTTGAGGATTGAATGATGCTATCGAATAATGTTTATGCGGGGAGTATATTATCTTTTCATAAATTTCATCTGATATGCAGTATATTCCGTGCTTGACGACAACATCGGAGAATTCGCGCAGTTCTTTTTCCGTATAGACTACTCCGGTGGGATTGTTCGGAGAATTTATTATTATCATTCTCGTTCTTGAAGTTATCTTCTCCTCAATTCTCTTTGCATTCAGCTTAAAATTGTCGAGAGAGGTATCAACAATAACCGGAGTCGCTCCTGTCATTTTAATCATCTCCAAGTATGAGACCCAGAACGGAGCGAGAATTATCACTTCGCTCTCCTCGTCGCACAATGCCTGAAGAACGTTGTATATTGACTGCTTTGCTCCGGTGGAGACAATGATATTTTCGTTCTTATACTCGATATTGTTGTCATTTTTGAATTTTTCGCATATGAGCTCGAGAAGCTCAGGCACTCCTCTTACAGGAGTATATCCTGTGAAACCGTCTTTGATGGCTTTTATTGCGCTCTCCTTTATTTCGTTGGGAGTGTCGAAATCCGGCTCTCCGGCAGCAAGAATAGCCACGTCAGTTCCTTTGTTTTTCATAGACTTTGCAAGCGCCGTTATTTTAAGTGTCGACGAATCGCCGACATTGGCGAATCTCTTTGATATCTTCATTGAAGCTCCTTTTTTAAATAATATTTTATTATATCAGAAAAATTATTTATATCAAGTAGTCTAAGGGTTGACTGCTCACCAAATGCCGGACTCATGCCGCCCGCACGGAAAATCGAAAGCTGAAAAAATATAAAA
>JAQVDU010000058.1:0-2071 GCA_028698175.1 bacterium
TAAATCTCCTGCAATCCAGATATTGAGAATGAATCCCGTGACAACTCCCGCGGCGAATGAAATGATGTGCATAATATTCATCTTGACTCCACAATCACAGTGTCCTCCATTATTTTCACGGATGATGAAAAGGGCAGAAACTGCATCTTCTTGAACTCCTCGTTTATATAATCCTTTATATCTTTTATTCCTTTTTCACTGAGATTTTTGTTGAAATCAAGAGAAAGCAAAACAACCATGTTTTTAATTGCATTCTCTCTTTCCAGTTTGTTTGATGAGTTGTTGTAAATCTGAGTCCACAGTTTCAGGGCGGTTATGTAATCACCCTCTCTCTTCTTCGCCGCCGCGGCAAACGTTTTGCAGTAGTAGGGAGCATCGGGTTTCTCGGAAGCGAATGAAAACCACTTGTATGCTGCAAAATAATCTCTCGTGTACATGTAGTTGAGAAAACCTGCAATGAACGGGACCTGCCAGGAGTCAGGAAGATTTGACATGCCCTTGAGCATAAGCTTCATCCCGAGCTCAGGACTCCTTTGGTCATAGGTTATTATTGTCCCTCCGAATACGTAGCACTGCAAAAGATTCGGGTCAAGCTCAGTAATTATGTCAAAGAGGTTGTAAAGCTGATGCAGGTCTTTGTCAGTGAGCATGTGAGAGCCGTAGTATTGAACCGTCTGAAGCCACATATAATTTGTCACAGTCGTTTTATAATCCAGAGAGATTTGTTTTATAAGATTTCCCGATGGGAAATAAAGAAGCTCATTTGCCTGTTTGTTTTTATTCTCGTTTTGATTCTGCAGCAAATATGCTGATAAAAGTACAAGTCCAAGTAAAAAGACAATATTTATAATTTTCCTCATTTTCTTTCTTATATGCAACCAGCGTATTAACGTACCAGCTTACTCAATAGAATTCTTTTTTGGCAAAGATAAGCATTGCCGAGTAAACGAGCAGCACAACGTAGATTATAGTGTAAGCTGATGCAAAGAACAAATACTGAACCGAGACAGAAAGGTTATTTACTGCATTAATCTTTATGTCGAGATAATAAAAATTGGGCACTGACAGCATGAGAAATTTTATCAAGATTTTTACAACCATTGAAGATGCTTTTTCAATGAAAAATCCTATGTCATTTATGAAGTGTCCGGCGACGTATCCCAAAAGGGAAAACGTGCCTGAGAGTATCGGCGATGAAAACGACGAAAAGAAGATAGCTATAGCAGAAAGAAGAGTCGACTGGAGAAGAATCGTGAAGAGAGAGAAAAAGAGCGTCTGAGTGTAACTCACCTTCGCGAGAGAAAGCATTATCGCAAGAAAAAGAGAGGATGAGATGATATAAAGATAAATTATGGAAAGAAGCCCGATGAACTTTCCGAGAATAAGACGACGCCTTGAAATCGGCTTTGTTATCACAATAAAGATTGTCTTCTTTTCTATCTCCTGGTATATGAGACGGGTTCCGGAGAGTATTACTATAAGAAGGGAAAACAGAGAGATTGTCGATAGGCCCGCGTCCTTTATCAACCGCTCCCTCTCACCCAATGCAATCGGATCAAGCAGGAGGGATGCGAGCATGATTATAAATGAGAGCAGAATCAGCCACAGCATTATCCTGTGTCTGTATGATTCCTTGAATACAACTTTGGAGACGAGAAATATGTCTTTCATATTCAGTCCTTCATCAGATTCATGAAATAATCTTCCAGCTTTGACTCTCTCGGCACATAGGATAAAACGCTTCCTCCGTTTTCAGCTACTTTTTTAACAATCATATCCGCGGTTTTTTTGTCTCCCGCAGTCACGAATATTTTGTTTTCATGTATGGAAAAATACCTGCATTCATCCTTGCAAGATTCAAGGATTTTATTTATATTATCGTTTGAAAGGATCTCAATGTCTATCTCTTTAACTTCGCTCTTAATTATGTCCTGTATAAACCCTATACCCACCACCACGCCTTTGTTTATTACGCACACCTTGTCTGCGAGCATTTCAATGTCCGGAAGAATGTGCGATGAGAATAGAATCGTCTTTCCCCTCCTCTTCATCATCAGAATAATATCCTTCA
>JAQVDU010000058.1:2081-12330 GCA_028698175.1 bacterium
CTCCTTCATCTCCTTCCTTCCTATCGGGTCTAACCCTGACATAGGTTCGTCAAGAATGACAATTGCAGGGTCATTGATCAGCGCCTGAGCCATTCCGAGGCGTTGAACCATTCCCTTTGAGAATGTTCCTACAGGGTTGCTCATCGCATCCGTAAGTCCGACGAGTCCTATCAGGGTTTTTATCCTGTCCTGCCTTGCATCTTTTTTAATATTGAAAAGTCCTGCTATGAAATCGAGGGTCTCATACGCTGTGAGAAAAGGATAGAATGACGGATTCTCAGGCAGAAAGCCTATTTTGCTTCTTATTGTTTTATTGTTTATTCTGCCTCCCATTATCTCTATCTCTCCCTCTGAGGGTCCGATTATGCCCATCATCATCTTTAATGTCGTTGACTTCCCAGCTCCGTTTGGTCCTAAAAGGCCGAAGACCTGATTTTTTTCGACAGAGAAGGAGACCCCTTTCACAGCTTCAACCTTTTTAAAGGGAAACTGCATCCTGTATGTCTTTTTAATGTTATTTAAAGTGATTAAATTTTCCATAAAGGTTATTATAGCAAAAAAAAGGGGGCTTGAAAAGCCCCCCTTTATCTTTTTAAGTGCTAATTAGACACCGTCTGCTGCGCCTGATGTGCCGGGTGTAAGTATGAGCTCTAAAATTGCATCTTTGCCGTAACCAGTTATCTTGTAATCCTCTCCTGCAAGGTTTCCAAGGTCTGGATTCGGGCACTCATATCCTACTATTCCCTGTGATGCGGCTGCTGCGCCAAAAGAGAATGCTCCACCGTCGCCAACTGCGTTGGTGTAAGGATTCTTGAAGTTCTGAGGAATCTGTGCAGAAACTGTTGCAACATCAGCTGAAGGATAGACACCCTGTGAATCCACAGAGATTGTCTCAATTGTTACCTGGAATGTGTGCATGTTTGACTTGACCGATGATACCTTTGCTTTGTCTATAACCGTAACAAAGTTCGGTATTGCGATTGCAGAGAGAATTCCTATGATCACGACCACGATCATAAGTTCAATCAGGGTAAATCCTTTTTTCATTCTGACCTCCTATTTAAGGTTTTTGTTTTCTGCCATATTCAATTGCATTTTTTATGCCAATTGTAAGTTGCTCTATATTGAAGCTTGATATTTTTAAAAGAGCAGCAATTTGCATATTGCGAATCAAAATGCATGGACTGCAGGAGTCAGCTCCATGAGAGTGCTGTCCGTATCTTTTGCATAACCGGTAATCAAATACGTAGATGCATCCCCAGAATACTCAACAACACCTTCAATGTTAGCTTCATCTTCGTTTTGTATTGCAGAGCTCGCTGTTGAATATGGATTCTTAAAATTCATCGGCAAGGAGCTTATAAACCCGTCAATATTGGGAAAATACTGAATTGTTCCTGAGTCAGATGCCTTTATTTCAACAGTCACCTGTGTGGTGTGCATATTGGAAATAACAGAAGCGGCCCTTGCCTTATGTGTAAGGTGTATGAAATTGGGTATCGCGATTGAAGTAAGGATTCCGATTATTACCACCACTATCATCAGCTCAATTATTGTGAATCCCTTTGTCTTTGTCATATTGTTAACATATGCAATTAATGTGCCATACTTAAATTTAGTTATTTATCAACTTATACAATCTCAAAGGTTTTATTTGCCATTCAATTTGCATTTTGCAAATATGCATAATTTTATTCTTTATTTTTTTTGATAATAGACTATAATAATTATGTATGAAAAATATTTTAATCGCCGCATTCAGTGAAGTTTCAACCGACTCAAGAATATTAAGGTATATCTCCTCCATAGCAAACGAACATCACGTGATTCTTGCGGGGTGCGGCAAAAAGCCTGACTTGCCTTATAAATTCGACTTTATAGACATCGGGTATACCGGAAAAAGAAAGAATAAGACCTTTTTTGATTTTATTGATTATAATTTAATTCTTAAAATCAAGCTCTATAAAATCATAAAAAGAATTTCTCCTGACATTATCCATGCCAATGATTTTGAGACACTTCTGCCTTCATACTTTGCATTTATAAACAGTAAATCTAAAATTATCTATGACTCTCACGAAATATGGACAGAGAGAGCAGGAGTGAGAAAGAATCTTTCTTCAAGAGCAATCAATTATATCGAAATGCTTCTTGAAAAAGCAATAATCCACAAAATTAATAAAGTTATGACTGTCTCAGAAACCATTTCATCATACCTTAGCAGTAAGTATAAAATAAGGAGACCGGTCGTCATTAAAAACATCCCTCTTCCCTCTGCCGCTGAAGTTGTTATTGCCGAAGAGAACAAAAAACTTTTAGACAAACTTGAGAATAAAATAAAATTCGTTTACACAGGACCGATTTCAAAAGAGAGAAACATTCCATTTCTCGTCTCTTTTTTCAGCAATCTTGAGAATTTGAACATTCATCTTTTATTAATCGGAAAGAATTTTCTAAAGAGCTCTTCGGCTGTCGGAAATATTACATTCATAGACCAGGTTCCGGAGAATCATCTTCTCTCTCTTCTTAAGCTCTGTGACGTAGGAGTCCATCCTTTGAGAACAGATGACTGCCTTAACCATAAATATGCGCTCCCGAATAAGGTTTTTCAGTATATGCAATCGGGTCTTGCTCTCTTTGTTTTTAAAAATGCAGAGACGGATAACATCATTGATTCTTACAAATGCGGCAAAACATCTTCTTTTTCAAACGAAAAAGATACTCGCGCCTCTCTTGAGGAATTTATGCGCTCGGATTTAAATATGATGCAACAAAATTCCCTGAATGCTTACAGCGACTTTCTTCGCAGGGAATCCCCTGGTAATCTGTACAAAAGTATCATTGAAAAATTCTCTGATTAATCCTCGATTCTGTACTGGGCAATCTTCCTGTAAAGTGTTGAAAGATTTATCCCCAGATCTTTGGCCGCGGCTTTCTTGTCATTCTCTCTTTTTTTCAACACTCTTTTTATCATGACTTTTTCCATATTTTCAAGAGTGTCAATCTTCATATCACACTCTTTATCCCCGCCGGAAGAGAGGTCTATCATTGACAGATCATCCGCCTTTATCTCATTGTCATTTTTTATTACCATTATTCTCTCTATCACGTTCATAAGCTCCCTTACGTTTCCCGGCCATTTATACCTTTCAAGCTTCCCGTAGACATCAGCATTGATTTTGCTTATCTTCCTTGAATACCTCGCTGAGTATTTGTCCACATAGTAGTTAAAGATCTGCTGAATGTCTTCTTTTCTCTCCCTCAGAGGAGGTATGTCGATTCTTATCACGTTCAGTCTGTAAAACAAATCGAGCCTGAATTTGTTGTTCTTGACCTCCTCTTCAATATTCTTGTTTGTGGCTGATATTATCCTCACGTCAACAGGAATAGATTCAGTGCTTCCTATAGGGGTTATCTCCCTCTCCTGAATGACCCTTAATAGTTTTGCCTGCATGTTTGTGTCCATCTCGGCAATCTCATCAAGAAAGATCGTGCCTTTGTCAGCAACTTTAAAAAGACCGTCTTTGTTGGTATAAGCACCTGTGAATGCCCCCTTCTTGTATCCGAAAAGTTCGCTTTCTATCAAATTAGCATTTATCGCCGCGCAGTTGAATGAAATGAAGTTGTTATCTCTTCTCTTTGACAGATTATGAATCATTTTTGCAATAATCTCTTTCCCCGTGCCGCTCTCACCTGTTATAAGAGCGGTTGAATCTGTAGGAGCGACGTTCTTCACCACCTTGAGAATATCGCGTATTTTTTTATTCTCTCCGATAAACTCCGACTCGCTCTTTGCAGTTTGAATATTCTTCAGATATGCAAAACCTATCTTCTCTTCCCTGCTCTTTATGCCTCTCTCTATTATGCTTGACAGAAGGTCAATGTCCTCAACCTTTTCAAGAAAGTCAAATGCATCGCTTCTAAGAGCGTTTAAAAGAAGCTCCGCATCCTTTCCGTACGCCGTTATGAGTATCACAATGACAAGAGGATCAATCTTTTTAAGCTCCCTTAGAAGCTCTATGCCTGTCATCTCGCCCATTCTTATGTCGGAAATGACAAGGTCGATGTTCTCCCTGTTGAAGATCTCCAAAGCAGTTTTGGGAGATGTCGAATAAGTCACTTTGTAATCCGCCTTCTTCAGTTTGTATTCAAGCATCTTGCACCTGTTAACGTCATCGTCAACAACAAGCAAATGGTACTTAGTCAATGTTCCTCCTGAGTTTTATTCTGAATATCGTCTCACCCGCCTTTGACTCAAAATCAATCTCTCCTTTATGGTCATCCTTTATCAGTTTATAAATGATAGCCAGTCCGAGTCCTGTTCCCTTCTTCTTTGATGTGTTGAATGGCTGAAATATTCTGCTTTTGATTTTTTCGTCGATTCCCTGTCCGTTATCCTTTACCGTAATTATGTCGAACTCGCTCTCTCTCTCATAATTTATTTCAATCAGCGGAGTTTTTGTTCCTTCAGTGGCTTCTATGGAATTAGATATGAGATTTGCCAATACCTGCTTGAGCTTGTACTTGTCTCCGATTACTATGACACTTTGATTTATTTTGGAGACGTCTATATTGGCGTTTTTTTCTTCCACAGCTATCACTTCCCTAACAAGCTCCAAGAGATTCAGCTGCTCGAGAGATGGAGCTCTCGTGCGTGAAAATTCAAGAAAATCAGTGACAAGGTCATTCAGACGCTCAATCTCTTCAAGGACTATTTTAAACATCGGATGGTTCTTCTTCTCTTCCGGCTCCTCGTCAATCAGAATTCTCGCCGCGCCTTTTATGTTTGACATTGGATTTCTTATTTCATGGGCGATTGAAGCGGCAAGCTCTCCTATGACCTCCATCTTCTCCTTTGTTATGAGTTTGTTTTCATACTCTATCATGTCTGTTATATTTGAAATTACAATGATGTAGAAATCCTCATACTTTCCCCTGTAGGTTATCTTTTCGCTTGTCATGGAATAATATTCGTTCTTTTTTTCGAATTGATGCCTCTTCTGCGAGACAATGTAAGGAAGAAGCTCGGAATCTATATCCTTAAAGCTCTTGTTTGACTCTATTTTTTTGAAGAGCTCCCTGCTCTTTTTGTTGAAATCCGTCACAATAAGAGAGTTGTTGAGTATTATTATCGACAATGGTATATGCTCGATGATATCGCGGATTCTCAGCCGTATTCTTGCTATCTCTTCAGTGCTTCTAACCTGAAGCTTCTCCGAAAGAAATCCGCTGACTGCCGCCGTAAGGAAGAATGACAGGATGTAAATGAATGCCTTTATTAGGAGATTCTCAAGCATCATTTCACTGTATGACGGGTTTCTGTATGGAGAGATTATGAACCCGAAATACTCTCCGAAGAGTATCAGAGAGAATCCCAATGTTGACATTATCGCAGTTGCGAAACCGCCCTTTGCAAAGAGGAAAAATGAACCTGTCACTATGTTGACAAAGTAAAGAATCTCAAAGATGCTGTTCGTTCCTCCAGTAAAGTAAAGTATTGCAAAGATTAAAAGATTGTCGAACATAATCTGGACATAGTAGTAGAAAATCTTGTTCATCCCCTTTATCAGCACGATATAGAATATCACTGACATTAAAAGAGACAAGGATATGATGACAATATGAGGGATTAGATTTATCTGAATACCTCTGATGAGAGACAGAACTCCCATCAGAGGTATTGAAAGAACAAAAACAAGTCTAAGTACTAAATACCATCTGTAGCGTACGCCGATCCTTTCGAACATCCCATCAGCCTATAAGGGTCGACATCTTGAACATCGGCAGATACATGGCGACCATCATTCCTCCTATGACCGTAGCAAGGAGAACCATTATCAGCGGTTCAATTGCAGCCATCAGGTTTTCGACTGCCGTGTCAACCTCTTCATCGTAGAAGTCTGCCACTTTTATTAGCATCGCCTCCAAACCTCCCGTCTCCTCTCCTATGCGTATCATCTGAACGACCATCGCGGGAAAGACCTTCTCTTTCGAGAGAGGAAGGGATATCGATTCTCCCTCCTGAATAGCAGTTCTCGCCTTGAGAATCGCCGCTTCGACAATCGCGTTTCCCGAAGTCATTGCCGTGGTTTCAAGAGCGGATATTATGTTGACTCCTGAAGAAAGAAGGGTTGCAAGGGTTCTTGTGAACCTTGCGACTGCCTGCTTCTTCTGTAGGTCTCCCATAACAGGTATGTCAAGCACAAGCTTGTCGAAGAAGACCCTTCCCTGAGGCGTCTTCTGGTAGGATTTGACTGCGACGACCATTATTACCACTGCAATTATCAGGAAAATTATGTTTGCCTGAAGGAACTCTGACATAGCCATTACTATCTTGGTCGGAAGGGGAAGGTCGCCTCCGAAACTTGTGAACATTCCCGCAAAGACGGGTATAACGAAGAGAAGCATCACTATCACGGCGACAACCATCGTTACTCCTATCACCGTAGGATATATCATCGCTCCCTTTATCTTTCTCACAAGGGCGTCATTCTTTTCAAGGTAGGTCGCCAATCTTGTCAGGATCGTCTCGAGAGCTCCGCCCTCTTCTCCGGCTTTGACCATGTTTACGTAAAGGTCGGGAAATGCGTTTTTATGTTTTTTCATTGAGTCGGCCAGTGTCGAACCGCTTTCCACATCGCTGATCATCTCCAAAACGACTTTTTTAAAGGGTTTGCTTTCAGTCTGCTCTGCCAATATTCTAAGGCACTGCATCAGGGGAAGACCCGCCGCAATCATAGTTGCGAACTGCCTCGTGAAGAGCGATATGACTTTTGTGGGGACTCCGCCTCCGCCGATATTTATTTCTAAGTTGGCCCAGTCGCGGTTTATCGACAGAACCTGCATTCCCTGAGATTTAAGAATAGAGCGCGCTTTTTCTATGTCAGGAGCCTCTATCGAGTCCTCCTTCATCTTTCCTTCTTTTGTCTTCGCCTTGTATTTGAACTGTGCCATATATCCCCCTTTTTTTATACGTTACCGCTGGCTTTTCTGAATTCAGAGAGCATCTTTTCCAATTCCTCCGGCTCCCTTGAATTTGCCATCATATTGTCAAGGCTTATCTGGCCTGATTTATACAATTCAAAGAGCGCCTGATTCATCGTCTGCATACCGTATTTCTTTCCTGCCTGTATCAGCGAGTATATCTGATGCACCTTATCATCTCTTATTAATGCCTTTATCGCTGGGGTGCCTGCGAGAATCTCCATTGCCATTGACCTGCCCCCCCTCACCTTAGGTATAAGGGTCTGTGTCATTATGCCAATAATGACGAAAGCGAGCTGAGCCCTAACCTGCCCCTGCTGGGCTTCAGGAAAGACGTCAATCACTCTGTTTATAGATTCCGCCGCTGAGTTTGTGTGCAGAGTGGCAAATGTCAAATGCCCTGTTTCAGATATTGTTAGTGCGGCCTGTATTGTTTCAAGGTCTCGCATTTCTCCTATCATCACAATGTCCGGGTCCTGTCTCAGAGCATATTTGAGAGCGCTCGTAAATGATTTCGTATCAGAGCCCACCTGTCTCTGATTCACAAGGCACCTCTTATGTTTGAACAAAAATTCAATGGGGTCTTCAACTGTTATTATGTGGCTCCTTCTCTCCTGATTTATCTGGTCAATCATTGAGGCAAGTGTGGTTGATTTTCCGGAGCCGGTGGGACCTGTGACAAGTATGAGTCCCTTAGGACGCTTTGCAAGCTCCGCTATCACAGGCGGGAGGCCAAGGTCCTTATAACTCTTTATTTCAAATGGAATCTGCCTTAAAACCATAGCGACGTTGCCGCGCTGGCGGAATACGTTTCCTCTGAATCTTGAAAGATTGGGAACTCCGATTGAAAGGTCAAGCTCCCAGTTCTGCTCGAATGTCTTTTTCTGCTGGTCATTCAAAAGAGAGTATGCGAGATTCTCAGTATCCTGCGGCTTCAAAACATCATAGTTCATCGGCTGAATCTCACCGTCTATTCTTATGCTTGGGGGAACGCCGGGCGTGAGATGAAGGTCTGACGCCCTCCTCTCCACCATCTCTGTTAATAGCTGAACAATCGACGGTAATGGTGACATTTTTCCTCCTATTCCATAACAGCTGTTTCTCTTATAACTTCATCAAGAGTGGTAAGACCCCTCTTTATCTTCAATATTGCATCTTCTCGAAGTGTGTTCATTCCCTCTTTTCTCGCCTGCTCCCTCAATTCCGAGGTTGTCGACCTGTTCAATATCATGTCCCTTAAAGTCATTGTAACCGGCATAACCTCAGTGACGCATAGACGCCCCTTGTACCCTCTTCCTTTGCATATATCGCACCCGTCTCCCCTTTCAAAGACCTGATGGCCTTTTAAAAGAACCGGATTGATGTCAAATTCCTTTAGCGTCTCTTCGTCGTAAACAATCGGTTTTCTGCAATTCTCGCACACCTTTCTCAGAAGTCTCTGAGCCTGAATAAGGTTCAAAGCGGCTGAGACAAGAAACGGTTCTATTCCCATGTCTATCAGACGGTTTACAGTGGATGGAGCGTCATTTGTGTGAATTGTCGAAACTACAAGATGGCCTGTGAGAGCGGCCCTCACTGCTATCTCAGCGGTCTCCGAATCTCTTATTTCTCCCACGAGAATAACGTTGGGCGACTGCCTGAGGAATGCCCTTAAAGCGGCGGAAAAGTTGAATCCTATGTCCGAATTCATCTGCACCTGATTTATTCCGTATAAATTATACTCTATCGGATCCTCTGCTGTCATTATCTGAATGTCAGGAGTGTTAAGGGATGATAGTGCGGAATAAAGGGTGGTTGATTTACCGGAACCGGTTGGACCAGTGACAAGAACTATTCCATACGGTTTGTGAACTGATGCCTGAAATCTTTCAAGCGCTTCAGGTTCAAATCCGAGCTTTGTCATCTCAAGCTGAAGAGCCGACTTGTCAAGAATTCTCATAACGACCTTCTCTCCGAAGAGAACAGGTATAATTGAAACTCGAAGGTCTATCTGCTTGTCAAGGACCTTGAGTCTTATCCTTCCGTCCTGAGGAATATTGTGGACTGCAATGTCAAGCTCAGCCATCAGCTTCAATCTTGATATGATTCCGGCTTTGAGTTCGTATGGAGGTCTTATAAGCTCGGTCAGAACTCCGTCAACCCTCAGCCTCACCTTGACGTGCTTTTCAAACGGTTCTATGTGTATATCAGAGGCCTTCAGCTCCACGGCTTTGGTGAATATGTAATTGACCACCTTAACTACCGGCTTGTCATCAGCCGCATTGGCTCCGTCAATGACATTCTCTTTGGAGTCAAATTCAGCCATGACCTCAAGGTCGTCTCCATCTCCGGAAAATGCGTCATCGTCAATGTCTATGTCGATTCCTGCTTCGTCCTCGTCAATGTCAATGTCAATGTCATCCTCCGCGTCAAATTCGGAGAGCTGTGTCTGTGCCTCTCTGTATTTGCCAAGCGCCTTTTGAAGCGATGTCTCGGTAGTAACCACAGGTATCACGTCAAGCCCTGTCTTGAATTTAACGTCATCTATGGCATTAAGGTTGGCAGGATTTATCATCGCTATGAAGAGCATGTTGCCCATCTTTTTATAAGGTATAAGCCCGTGCTTATTGGCAAGCTCCTCTGAAACGAGATTGAGAACCTGTATCGGAATCTCCTCTTTGTCTATCTGTATGAAATCGGTTTTAAAGTAACGCGCGAGGAATTTTGCTGTTTTGTCTTCGGTGGAGAAGCCCAGCGAGACCATTGTTTTGATGAAGGTGTCTCCGGTCTCCTTCTGCGCTTCGAATATTTTCTTTACCTGTTCCCTGTTCAGAAGACCTGACATGACGAAGAGATTGGCAAGCGTCTGCATATTACCTAAGCCCCGTCTCCTTGACAGCTTCAATTATATCTATAACGCCCTGATTCATTTTTCTTATCGCAATCTGGCGGAGAGTCGCCATTCCGTTCTGGACTGCGATCGCCTCTATGTCGTCTGTGGGCAGTTTCTTCATGATCGCTTTTCTCAGTTCTCCAGACATCTCCATAACTTCAAAGAGCCCGACCATTCCCTTATATCCTGTATTGCCGCACTTTTCACACCCGCGCCCCTTCATTAAAGTGTGGCCTTTGAAATCCTCAGGCTTGAACCCAAGGCGTATATAATCCTCATCAGTCTTTATGTCGGGTGTTTTGCAGTTCGAACAGATTCTCCTGACCAGCCTCTGAGAGACTATGCAGTTTATTGTTGAAGATATCAAAAAGGGCTCCACACCCATGTTTATCA
>JAQVDU010000142.1 GCA_028698175.1 bacterium
CCGTCTAATTCCCTGTCTGAAGCGTCATGGTCGGCGACCATGAACAAACCGCCGACGTTAAAGACAAAATTGAATATTGCTGTCGATTCTGCAGACGAGAATGGATTCTGCGGCTCGCAGACAACATACACGTCGAAATTTTTAAGGTCCATAGGCCTTGTGGTGCCGTAGGTTATTGCAGAATCCGGGGGGAGCGTGAAGACGTCAAATGCGATTGAGTCACTCAAAGTGTTGGAATTATAAATCACTGCAGTGTCCAGCTCGAAACCCCAGGAAGAGATTCCTCCCAACCAGTCATCTTCTGCGGTCGGGTCTGAAGGGAGCGGAACCGGCCAGTTTGTGTCTATTATCCAGTCCGCATTTCCGGCAGTCTGGTTTTTCGTATAATCAAAGAGAATTCTTTTCACTTTTGTTTTTGAGACAGCTCCGACAGTGTATGAGTTTGTATCGGAGACAGCCGAAAGTCCTTCATCGTCCTTTGCCCAGACGTAATACTGCACAATTGATGAAGTGCTCTGTCCCGGAATCGAATAGAATATTGTGTCTCCAGCAAGTGAATCTCTGTAAACCTTTATCCACGAACCTGAGTTGACCCTGTAGAAGAGTGAATCGGCAGCAACAAAACCGTTATCCTTGACAATGCATGATGCAGTGACCTTCTGCAGGTTTACCGGAACAGAAGGCGTATGAGCAAGAAATGAAAGCTGTGGAGGAGTATTTACTGCAGACCCCCCGTCATTGTAGAGTTCTATGAATTCAAAGAGGTAATTGCCTGTGCCTGAAGAATCTGCGACCTCAGTAATCACAAGACCGGAGTTGTATCCGGAGTTCGCGAAGGTTCCAGGATTCGCCTGCGAAGAATTGTAATAGGAAAAAGTCATCGCACTGGAGGAGTCCCTCTGAATGCTTCTCGGCGTAGTGAGCTGTGGAAGAGTGGTTGAATCGATAAAAGCATCTGAGGCGTCATGTAGGGAGAATATCTCGGCTCCATTCTGCTGAGGAAAGGCTATCGTTGATGAATCCAGGAATATCACGTTTGAGGCTAGAGAGACATTCCAGAAATTTTCAAATTCAGTTTTCGTTTTGTTGCCTCTGCATAAAACAAGAAAGTAACCGTCGGGAATCACAGTGTCTGGAAGAGTGTACGTGACGGATGCGTTGTACTGCCTTAATACGAAGCCAGAGATGTTGATGTCGGCTCCGGCCGAATTGACTGCAAAAAAAAGAACCGACCAAAAAACGAGTATTTTCTTAAAAGACATTATTCTCCTTTGTTCAACCTTTTATAATATCAAAAAAGAAAAATAAAATCAAGTTATACAATTTACAAACAAAGACGAATCTTTAAGACAGCGAAAATGGTTGGTCATTGATTTTTTGACAAAAATATACTATATTAAAAAGATAATAAAAAAGGAGTAGCATGGAAAGAACGGAAGTATACCTTTACCTGAGAAGCACGCAGGACAAAAAAGAGAATCAGAGAATGGAGCGCGAAGTTGAAGGATTTCTTGCAAAATTCAACAAGTATGACGTAATCAAGAAATTCACGGACACTCCCGAATCAGAGGACACAGGTCTTATACAGCTGATGAATCTCCTGAGAATAGAGATGAGGGTAAAGAGAATAATCGCCTACTCCAGATCGAATATTTCGAAGGATGAAATATTTGTCATGTGGATTGAAAAGGAGTTTTTCAAGTATAACACTACAATCAGATACATTACTGAGGAGTTCTTCCAGACAAATGAACTTGAAGTGTACAGAGAGCGAATAATTGGCGCTTTTGCAAGGTATGAGAAAGATAAACTGCCCAATAAACTCGCAGCGCACAGAGAGTATAAATCTTTCCGCTCCGGAGTAAAATCAAGCGGAAACTGCCCAATAGGATACAGGTACTTCGGAAAGACGGCAAGGGATAAAACAATCATAGTGGTGAAGCAGGAGGCTGAGCTTGTCAGAAAAATGTATGATAAATACCTTGAATTGAAATCTTTGGGCGCGCTCAAAGAGTGGTGCGACGAGAATAACATATTATCAAGAAGAGGGAAAAAATTTTCAAGACAAGCCCTATACAACATCCTTGTAAATCAGTTCTACATAGGACTTCTCTCCTACAATCAGTATAAATACATAGGAATAAAGGGCAGCTCAAGAAAGAAGGCTATTCTCATTCAGGAGAGAAGGATTGAAGGCAAACATGAAAGAATAATACCAAAAGAGATTTTTGAACAGGTCGGCGCTATTCTTGAGGAGAATAATAAACATAAGAATGACTGAGAATGGATAAAATAATCGTCAGGGGGGCAAGGGTTCACAATCTGAAATCAGTAAATTGTGAAATTCCGAAAAATAAATTCGTAGTCGTCACAGGCGTGAGCGGCAGCGGCAAATCATCCTTTGCATTTGATACGCTCTATGCGGAAGGGCAGAGGAGGTACGTTGAGAGTCTCTCTTCCTATGCGAGGCAGTTTTTAGGAGTGATGGAAAAGCCGGAAGTGGATTTTATTGACGGTCTTTCCCCCGCAATATCGATAGAACAGCGTTCCATTTCCAAAAATCCGCGCTCGACAATCGGCACCGTAACGGAAATTTATGATTATCTCAGGGTTCTTTTTGCGAGGGCAGGTGATATAAAGTGTCATAACTGCGGAAATGAAGTGAAGAAAATGTCACTCGATGAAATAATAACCGACATCTACGCTTCTGCGGGAGAGCAGGTCATTGTTTTATCGCCTGTCGTGAGAAGCAAGAAGGGAGAATTCAGAGACCTTATAAAAAAATACGCAAAAAAGGGTTTCACAAGAATAGTAATCGACGGAAAACAGGCAAAAACCTCTGATGAACCT
>JAQVDU010000059.1 GCA_028698175.1 bacterium
TTCATAAGTGTTTAGCTCAAGAGAGCCGTCAATTATGACCGGCGTTCCCTGTTTGAGGCGCCTTTCAAGCCCGTCTGAATACTTTTCAAAGTATGAGACGTTTATGAACAGGGCGTTTTCCTTCCACTCCCCGGCTTTGTCCTTGTACTTTCTTGATGAGACAAGACGGAAAGAAATCACGCCTGTATTGTCGCTTGTGAAACGCTTTTCAGCGTCTCTTACAAGTCGTCCGGCTATGATTATCTTATTAAGCGAAGGTACTATGATTTTTTCGCTCATACTCTTTATGCCAGCTTTTTTATGTTGTAGCGCCAAATCTGTTCGTCGAGTCGTATCTCTTTTCTCAGCATATCGACTTTTAACGAGTCAAGAGAGAAGAGAATTATTATGAATCTTCCCTGCATGGATTTCTTCATTTCATAGGCGAGACGCTCGATTCCTTTGTCATCAGCCTGTTTCACATCTCCGCCGAGCTCTTCTATCCACTTCTTTAAGATTCCGATTTTTTCGGCGACTGCATTGTCGTCCAATGACGGATCAACAATCAATAAAATTTCGTAATTAGTCAACTTGTTCCTCCTGTTTTACTGTATCACTGTTTTTTTTATTTACAAGATTCATTGCCTTAGTAACTCCAAATTCCATTATTTGCTCCATTGCTTCCACACCGCGCGCAATGATTTGTTTAATCTGCTCCGGGTCCTCAAAAGAAGAGAGAACAAAATCCCTGTCCTTTGCAGAATTCTCTTCACCTATGCCCACTCTCAGTCTAGGGAATTCTTCCGTCTCCAAATGATATATGATGGATTTGAGGCCGTTATGACCTCCGGATGAGCCCTTTTCCCTCAAGCGCATAGTCCCGGCAGGAATGTTGAAATCATCCACTATGGCAACTATATCCCTCGCTTCAAATGAAAACTGCTTCATCGCCTGAACTACCGCAATGCCGCTGTTGTTCATATAATTAGAGGGCTTAATCAGCAAAAAACTTTCTTTCAAAGAACCTAAGCAAAAAAAAATTCGCCTCTGCCGGGCTTGAAACCGATTCTGTGTTTTTTGACGAATTCATCTAAAATCATGAATCCGGCATTGTGTCTCGTGCTTTGATACAAGCTTCCTATATTGCCAAGTCCGACAAACGCAATCATTATTTTTTCTCTTTTTTCTTCTCGTCTTTTCCCTTTGCGGCTTCAGCTGCCTCTTCTTCAGTGGGCTTCTTCTCGGTGATGACTTCCGGCTCCTTTGCCTCTTCTTCGGCAGGCTTCGGCGCCTCTTCAACGACAGCCTTGGGGGCAAGAATAACTACTATTACCTCTTCCGCATGGGTGAGTATTTCAGCTCCTTCGACTTTAATATCCTTCACGTGGGTGGAATCCCCCACCTTGAAGTTTGTTATGTCTATTTCGATGTGCGAAGGTATATTCGCAGGAAGACACTTCAATTCAATGTTTCTTAGTATCTGCTCGAGTATTCCTCCGTCCTTGACTCCTATGGCAGAACCTTTAAGAATGACGGGAACGTCGACTTTTATCTTCTCATCCATGTGGATTATCTGAAAATCCATATGGATTATCTTGTTTGTCCTCGGGCTTCTCTTAATCTCCTTTATGACAGCGGTGAATTTGTCATCCCCGGCAGAAACATTGAGAAGGGCCTTTTCGCGCCCCATCGCATTGAACATCTTTGTGAGCTCCAACGCGCTGATTGAGAAGATTCTGTTGGTTTCATTGTGCCCGTAAGCAACGCATGGGATCATCTCGCTGTTGCGCAACGTTCTAAGCCCGTGCCTGTTTGTCTTCTCTCTCTTTTCAACCTGTAAATCGTATTTTAGCATTGCTCCTCCTAATCAAAAAGTACGCTGATTGAATCTTTGCAATAAACTCTTCTTATGGCATCTGCTAGAAGGTCCGCCACTGAGAGTATCTCTATTTTTTCTATTTTCTTTTCTTCAGGAATCACCACACTGTTGGTTATGTACAGCTTCTCTATGGGAGATTCCTTTAAATTGGCTATGGCATTTCCCGAAAGCAGTCCGTGCGTTACGGCAGCCACTATCTGCTTCGCGCCGTTATATTTGAGCGCATGAGCGGCTTTTGTAATTGTGCCTGCTGTATCGATTATGTCATCAACCATGAGAACATTCTTTCCTTCCACGTCTCCGACCACATGCATCACGTCTGACTGGTTTGGAGTCGAGCGCCTTTTGTCTATTATCGCTATCGGAAGATTGTTCAGTCTTTTCGCGAACGAACGCGCTCTGTTGACCCTTCCGGCATCCGGAGATACCACGACAGTGTTGGACATGTCTATCTTTGTTTTTAGAAAATCAACAAAGACCGGAGTGGAGTATAGATGGTCGACAGGCACATTGAAGAATCCCTGTATCTGCTCTGCATGAAGCTCCATCACCATTACTCTTGAGATGCCGGCGGCAGTAAGAAGATTTGCCACTGCCCTCGCCGTTATGGGCACTCTCGGCGCGTCCTTTTTGTCCTGCCTCGCATAACCGTAGTACGGAAGCACTGCGGTTATCATATCGGCTGAAGCGCGCCTCAAAGCGTCAATGATGAATATCATTTCAAGCAGGTTTTCGGCCGGAGGGTTTGTCGATTGAATCACAAATACGTGATTGCCCCTCACCGACTCATTTATCTGAATTCGTATTTCTCCGTCTGAAAAACGGGAAATTATCGAATCCAGAAGAGGTATGCCCAGCTTCGCGGAGATGTCTTTGGCAATTCCCAGATTGGAATTGCCTGCGATAATTTTCATTTTTTCGTCCATAGCCTTTTTTCTGGGGCGGCAGGATTCGAACCTGCGAATGCGGGAACCAAAATCCCGTGGCTTGCCAGCTTGCCGACACCCCAATTTAATTTGTTATTCTGTCGGCGTTTTAACTTCTTCCTGATACTTTTCAAGAACCGCTTTTTCTATTGACTGCCTCATCTCATTGTTTATCGGATGGGCTATGTCCCTGTAAGTCCCGTCCTTAGCTCTTCTTGACGGCATTGATATAAAGAGGCCTTTCTGTCCGTCGATGATTTTAAGTCCCCTGATTACGAATGCATTATCAAATGTCACATTTGCAAATGCCTTCAGCTTGGGTTCGTCCCTCAATGTGATTCTGACTTCTGTAATCTCCATCGTTCCTCCTAGAGTTTGGTTAGAAATTGGTCACTTATACGTTGTTGAGTTATCGGGGTGGTGAAAATCAGGTTGTTACCACCGAACTCTTTTTTTATCGATTCAAAAACTTCGCTGTTGTCGAAAAGGGCGTAAATCGCCGACCCGCTTCCTGTCATCATAGACAGAATAGGTCTTTTCGACTCAAGTTTGTTTTTTATGTCTTTCAAGCGAGGGTAGTTTTTATATACCAGTTCCTCAAAGACATTGTATGAAAATTTCAGAGAACCAATAAACTCGTTAAAGTCTTTTTTTAAGCTATTTATATTATAATATTTTTTGTCGTTTGTCAAGTACTTAGAGCAGTTATCGTAAGCCCATTTTGTCGAAATATGCACGTTAGGATATACTACCGCCAAAAAGAGATCCTCAGTCTGCGGATAGTCGAAATATTCAAGCTTCTCTCCAAGATTTTCCCCTATAGCCAATCCCCCCTTCAGAAGGAAAACCGTGTCTGCCCCAATTTTTAGAGCCATCTCTTCAAGTTCATTCTCAGCAAATGGATTGGAGTGGTAATAATTTAAAAATCTCAAAGCGGCTGCTCCGTCAGAGCTTCCTCCTCCCATTCCTGCTCCGGCAGGGGTCTTCTTTTCTATGCTTATTTCGAAATTCTGGACTTTTCCGTTTCTCTCTTTTATCCGCTCGGAAAAAAGAGCCACCGCTTTACACACCGTATTTGTTTTGTCCAAGGGAATCGTCTTGTCTGATATGGTAAATGATGTTTTATCGCTCTCTTTGAATTTCAAAACATCGTAAAGGTCAACCGACTGGAAAATCGTCTTTATGTCATGGTATCCGTCCGGCCTCTTTCCGACTATATCTAGAAAAAGGTTGATTTTGCTGTATGCCCTTACAAGATGCATTTCAGAATCCCTTTACAAGAGCTCCGAAATCAAGGATCAAGTCAGGGTCATTCTCTATTGCATTTCCGGTAACTATGTAATCGGCGCCGGCAGACAGGATCCTTTTTGCAGTTTTCACATCTCTTATGCCGCCTCCCACAATTATTGGCTTGTCGATTATATCCCCTGCCCTTTTGATTACGGATTCGGGAATCGTCTTTTCCGATCCGCTGCCTGCCTCAAGGTAGACTACCTTGTATGACATCATGGCAGAAGCGTAAAGATACCTGTCAACATCCCTGTTGTTAACAAGCTTCATAATCTGCGCCGCTTGAGAGACGCTTGTCTTCCCAGACCTGTCCATGACTATATATGCTGTCGGTATAACCTCGATTCCGCTCTTAACTATCTTTTTTGCTCCGTTGATATGTTCGCCAATGACATGCTTCAATGAGAGGCTGTTAAGAAGCGATAGAAGCAGAATGGCATCTGCGCTCCTTGATATCTGGTCATGAGACCCGGGAAATATGACAAGAGGAGTTTCAGTCATGCTTCCGAGTTTTTTGATAAAAGTGTTGAATCCTCTCTTGTCGCATTTGCTCCCTCCGACAAGAAGAGCGTCAACAAAAGATCTGTTGACGTTTTTAACTATTTTTTCAATGTCAACCGTTTTCTTATCAGGGTCGACAAGAACAAAATACCCTTTTTTCTTGCTTTTGTGTTTTGAATTAAGCAGTTCAATCACTGCCACAGAAGCCTCATGATGATCTTTAATAGGTATTTGTCCTTCATCAGAGAACCAAGAAGATTGTACAGCAGTCCGGTTGTCTTTATAGTCGACTTCAAAGAGTAAATTGTCGAATAAAAGTCCGATGAAAAGACCTTCTTACCGTCGAAAAGCCCCAAAGAGGAGGTGAAAAACCTGTCAAGCTCTTCTTCTGTCATTTCGGACATCATCTTTTTCAGCTGTAACTGGCGCTTAATAGAGTACCAGTTGTCTTTCTCAACAAGCTCATGGTATATCGACATTTTTTTAAGAGAAAAATTATCCTCTTTCAGCACAATATTTGCCACCTGACCGGCGAATCCTCCTGTTCTAAGCGCATTGTCAATGCCTCCTCCCGTAATCGGGTCAGCATACCTTGCCGCATCGCCTGCTATCAGGACTCTCTCGCCGTAAATTCTTGAAAGGGGATTGACTGAGACGCACCCGCTAAACGCCCTGATTATTTTGGCTTCCGGATAAAATTTCTCCTTGTACGCTCTGAGAACTTCAACAGGTCTGCTTTTCATCATCTCGGCATTTATTCCGAGTCCGAAGTTGGCTGTTTTTTCTCCGCGAGGGAATGCCCATACATAACCTCCGGGTGCGTATTCCGGAGAGAAGTCAAATACAATTTCATCGTCATTTATGCTGTTGTCAGAAATCACGTACTGATAGCAGGAGTACATGTCATTCAGCTGGCACACTGTTTCAAGACCGAGCTTATGGCCGATGTAAGACTCTACTCCGTCTGCGGCAATAACCATTTTTGCTTCAAAATCCCCGTTGTTTGTCTTGACAGTCACATGATCTTCGTTTAAAACCGCATCTAAAGCCAGAGTGTTCAATTTTATTTCAGACCCTTTCTTAATTGCTTTTTCTGCAAGATACTTGTCGAATTTTGACCTGTCCACCAAAAGACCCATGTCGGGAATTTCGATTGTTGCGCTCTTCTCTTTATACCTGATTGTGACTTTGCTGAACCTGTTTCTTATAAAAGGAAGATTCTCTTCTTTAAAGAAGGTTTTAAGAGTGTTGTTTGAAATTCCCTCCGCGCAGAGAACCGGCTCTCCTATTTCATCATCCTTTTCGATTATCAAAACTTTATGCTCTGATGAAATATTGCTGGCCGCATGTAGGCCTGCAGGACCTCCGCCGATGATAATTACGTCGTATTTATTCATTTTTGCTCAAAGCTCCCGAGGGGCAGACCTGAATGCATTTGTCGCATTTAATGCAGCCCTCTTTAAATTCAAGGTGATCTTTATGCATAAGTATAACCTTTTTCGGACATACTGCGACACACCCTCCGCAGAGTCCGCATTTTTCAGTGTCTGTTTTGATGTACTCCATAATCACTCCGTTAAGCATTTTTTTACAATTTGAAGCATCTCGTCTCTCCTGATGACTGTTTTCGAACTGCCTGAGCAAAAGTCAGGTTTTCCGCCTCCTTTCCCGCTTAGAGAGACATTGAGTTTCTTTATCAGCTCTTTCGCGTCCTTTGAAGAGTTTGAAGAGAAAACAATGTAAATTATTCCGTTTGCGTTTATCGATCCTAAAGCTCCGTATACTGACCTCTCGGTTGATTTTATATTATCCATTATCCCGCGGAGCAAGTCAATACCAATTCCCTCAAATACTCCGAATATGACTCTTTCATTGTTTGAATCAATGCTTTCTTTGATGAGTTTAACAGCTTCTTCTTTAGCCGACTTTTTCAGGTTTTCAATCCTCTCTTTTTCGAAATCCCTGTTCTCATCTATCAGCTTTTGAAGCTTTATAACAACATCTCTGTTGTCTGAAGCGCCTAGCATTTTCGAGACTTCGTCGAGAGTTTCACTCTCCTCGGCATATTTTTTCAGAGCATCTGAAGAGGTGACGCACTCAAGCCTCCTTATTCCTGCGGCAACCGACTGCTCGGATGTAATCTTGAAGATTCCTATCTGTGAAGTTTTCTGCACGTGCGTGCCGCCGCACAGCTCCATCGAAACGTCGCCCACGCTGACGACCCTTACCCTATCTGTGTATTTCTCTTTGAAGAGAGCCGTTGCGCCTTCTTTAATGGCGTCATCGTAATTCTTCTCCTCCCAGCTTACATCAAGGTCATTCTCGATTATTTCGTTCACTCTTTTTTCAACAAGCTTCATTTCCTCGGGAGTCACCTGGGAAAAGTGGGTAAAGTCGAACCTGAGCTTCTCGTCAGATACAAATGACCCCTCCTGCTTCACATGGTCACCCAGAATTTGTCTCAACGCTTCGTGAAGTATGTGAGTTGCCGTGTGGTTTCTCTCCGTCTTTCTCCTCTTTTCTGGGCTCACGGCCAATTTGTATAAAACATCTTTTTTCAGTTCTCCTTTTATTACTTTTCCAGAGTGTACATTGCCCAGCGGAGATTTTATGGTGCTCTCCACTACCATCTCGAAATCATCACCGGTTATCCTTCCCGAATCTCCCGCCTGTCCTCCTGATTCCGCATAAAATGGGGTCTTTTCAAAAAGAACCTCGGTTTTATCTCCGGCGATTCTGTGCATAAGGCATTTTGATTCCTCCTGCATTTTTCCATAGCCGGTGAAAAAACTCACGGTATCGTCAAAGATAACGTAATCCGAAGCGACCTTTTCAGTGAATTTTTTCGCGGCGCGAGATTTGTTCTTTGCTTCTTCGAGAAGAATTTCGAATTTTTTTTCGTTTACTTTAAGATTGTCTTCTTCAGCCATCTGTTTAACGAGGTCTATGGGAAATCCGAATGTATCGTAAAGTTGGAATAAAACCTCTCCGCTTATCTCATCGCCTTTGGATTTTGACTTGTGATACTCGTACAGTTCGACTCCCTGAGCTATCGTTTTGAGGAATCTCGCCTCCTCAGATTCTATGATTTTCCTTGTTTTTGCATGCTCTGAAGAGAGGTTTTTGTACTGCTTTGACATGTTGTCCACGACGATATTGGTAAGGTCATATAAAAACGGTTTCTCTATTCCCATTTTATAGCCCAACCTCAAAGCGCGTCTCAGAATTCTTCTTATCACGTAACCTCTTCCTTCGTTCTCGGGTATTATTCCGTCGCTTATGGTAAATGTAAGCGCCCTGACATGGTCGGCGATTGAGTTTACGCTGTGTTTGCTCCTGTCATAGTCGATTGAATAATCTGCGCAGAGTTTGTTGATTATTGGCATGAACAAATCGGTTTCAAATATCGTCTTTTTACTCTGCATTACGCAGGCGAGGCGCTCAAGCCCCATGCCGGTATCAACGCCTTTATTCTTCAGCGGATGCCTCTTCCCTTCAAGGTCCTGATTGAACTGAGGGAAGACGATATTCCACACTTCAACGAATCTCTTGCAGTCATTCTCTATGGAACAGGGATTTCTGTCCTCCGTTCCGGGACCGAAATCATAGAAAATTTCGCTTGAAGGCCCGCATGCTCCGGTTCCTCCGGCAGGACCCCAAAAATTGGTTTTGTCATCCATGACGATTATTCTTTCTTTCGAAAGCTGAATCTCATTGTGCCATATATCGTATGCCGATTTATCATCCTTATGCACTGTTACGTAGAGGCGGTTTTTGTCTATAGACAGAACTCTCGTAAGGTATTCCCAAGCCCATGAGATCGACTCTCTCTGGAAATAATCCCCGAAAGAGAAGTTGCCCAGCATCTCAAAGAATGTATCATGAAAGGGCGATTTTCCAACCTCTTCTATGTCAACCACCCTCAAGCATTTTTGAATCGATGCGGCTCGTCTGCAGTCAAGAGAAACAAGGCCTGCGAACATCGGCTTGAACTGGACCATTCCTGCCACAGTAAAAAGAAGCGTGGGGTCATTCTCCGGAATTAGAGATGATGACTCATACACACTGTGACCCCGCTCCCTGAAAAATTCAAGATAGCTGTCTCTAAGTTCCTGCGCCTTCATTTTGTTTCCTTTCTGATGTAGCATTTAAAGAAAGAGACGTAAAACTGCCATTTCAGATAAATATGCAGCGTCGTGGAAAGTATGAATATTATACCTATGAAATTATGTGTGAATATAAGTGAAGAGAGATTCTTCGCTCCGAGAATTTTATACTCTGCAAGAACGAGCATTACTGATGTGAAAGACGCTACAACGAATGTTAGCAGAATAACAATATTGGTCCACCTGTTAATGGTGCATACGTCAAGAGAAATTTTCTTCTTCTTTGACATATATGAAAGTATCAAAGCGAATGCAAAGAGAGGGAGAAGAACCATCAAAAAGTATTTATCCTTAAAATCTGGTGAAGATTTCTTCTTTTTGCTGCCGAAGAGATTCTTCATCTGTTCTCTGTTGACCGGATATTCTTCTTTTTCAGCATTCTGCGTATCTGCAGAAGTCACTGAAAGAGGAGTCTCTGCCAAAGGGTCCTTCTCTTCTTCGATCTCCTCTTTTTCATTATTCTTTCCGTGCCTGTTCTGGTTGCCTTCCCCTTCGTTCTCTGCTTCAAGTTTCAGCTCTTCGGTTTTAACCGTGTCAGCACCTTGATTCACTTTCAACGTATCTTTACTGGCATTCTCGGAGAGGTCACAAAGGTCATTTCCGTCTTCGTCAACATACCTTCCGCACTTTCCCGGATAGGGGTCGTCCGATAACCCAAAAGGGCATTCTTCTCCGAATAGCGTAAAGGCAAAAATTAAAAATGCAACATAAATAACAAGATTTTTCATGTTATATAAAATAACATATAAATAAAAAATTGTCAATGATTCAAAATGATTCAAGCGGATAACTAAAAAAGTATTCTATTCAAATAAAATCAGAGCGCTGTCTCCATTAAATAACATATTCACATTTGATTAATTTCTTCTCTTTTCAACAATCTTCTAAAACATTTGGTCAACCCGCACCCTCTATCATGGAGTCCCCGGCTCCATTCGCTTTTTTATGCGCGAGGGCAACAAGTGAATGATGACATTCATCACAAGGCAGTACACCATGTGGGTTGGGGACAGTACTTGTACTGTCCCCATTTATCCGTAATAAAAAAAACGCACCTTACGGTGCGTCTATATTTAACTGGGGAGCAGGGATGATTTCATGGTTCATAAGAATGAACAACGAACCCCTGCTGGGTGCAGTCTTCGACTGCGCAGACTCTGCCTGCGGTGGGGACAGTACAAGTGCTGTCCCCATTTATCAGTAATAAAAAACGCACCTTACGGTGCGTCTATATTTAACTGGCTAAATTACACGCTCTTCGAACTTATTTTATGGGAAAAATCAGTTAATGCATTTCAAAACAATTTATCATTGTTTAATGAATAACCACAATTCTTTTGTTTATTAGAACAGATGAATCTTTTAATTTAATCAGAAAAATACCCGATTTAAGATTTTTAGTTGAAAATTGATAAATTCCATTGCTAGAATTCATTTGTCTATAAACAATTTTTCCAGCCAAATCGTAAACAGTAAATTCATTATTTTTTGAATAAAAAGCATATTCTATAAAATTACTGTTAAATCTCAAAGTAGTGAAGCGAGTAGTTTCCTTTGGTGGATTTGTTTTCTCATAAATTCCAGTAGGTAGGTATGTAAAAGACCAAACCGATGACCAGTTTCCTGCGTTTCCACAATTATCGATTGCTCTAACTTTCCAGTAATATTTATTTTCGACAAGTGATGCGGAATATGCAGTATCAATTGTAGTTATGACACTTGGATTAGTGAAAATTGAATCATCGTCAAATTCTAACTCGTAATTCTTCAAACCACTATAATTATCTATTGTTTTGTGCCAAACCATTTTTGTGTTGTTTGGACTACTTCCGTTTAATGGACTGATTAAATAAGTGCTGGGAGGATTTGTTGCGTCTATTTTTACTGTATTCATCTGATTTGATATCCGATAGTTATTAGACGAATCATATGCTACAACATACCAGATATATTGTCCATCTGATATTGCAGATGTTTGATAGAAGAAAGTGTCCAAAGTATTTGCTTTTAATGTATCATTTATAAATAACTGATAAGACATAAAGTGCTCATCAAAAGATTTTCTCCAAATATATGTTGGTGTATTATCAGATGTATAACCTTCTGGTAAAACAAGATTAAATGAAGTAGGTATTATACTGTCTTGACCATATTTTAATATGTATAATCCATTATCTGATGCATAACAATTCCCGTTGGTACAATAGAACCCAGTAGGACCATATAACTGATAGAACCCGCTCATACTTGGAAATGAAGGATTTGAAATATTAACAACTTTAATTATATTTCCATCATTGATATATGCAAAATTCCCAGATACAAAAACATCAAAACATCCACCGGAAGCATCATAATGTCCTACTTCATAAGGACTAGAAGGATTACTTACATTAATTATCCTTAGCATATTCCCATCCGCCAAATAAATATAAAAACCAGATAAATATACCCCTACCGAAGTACCTGGTGTGTTATAACTGCCTATTTCAGTTGGATTAGATGGATTTGAAATGTCGATAATTCTTAAACCATAATCATAATCTGCAACATAGGCATAATTATTATTTACAAATACATCCCAAGCAGAACCAGGAGTGTTAAATGAACCAACATAAAAAGGATTTGTGATGTTTGAAATATCTATCACTCTTAATCCTTCACTGCCGTCTGCTATATACACATTGTTTCCACTCATTACAATGCTTTCAGCATATCCTGGTGTATCAAGATTACTTACAGGATATGGAGCGCTTGCGTTAGATATATTTATAATTTGAAGACCACTTGTACCATCAGCCACAAATGCGTAAATCCCAGATACATATACATCCTCTGCTTGACCAGGAGTATCATAATAACTTATTTCTAAAGGATTATATGAATCAGAAATATCAATTATTCGAAGTCCATCATCAATAGAAGTTAAGAAAGCATAGTCCTGATTAACAAACAAATCTCCAGAGAATATTGGACTGGTAAAATTGCTATTTTCAAAAATATTATATGCATCAGATACATCAACAATGCGTATCCCATAATCTAAATCAGCAATATAAGCATAGCCATTGCTCACAACTGAATTTTTACTTGTTCCTGGAGTATTGTAGTATGATACTTCGTAGGGATTTGTTGCATTTGAAATGTTTATTACTCTTAGTCCATAACTTCCGTCAGCAATGAAAGCAAAATCCCCGCTAATATCTACATCATAAGCGACCCCTTGAGTATTAAGATAACCAACTTCTGAAAGACTAGTAATTGTTGTAATAT
>JAQVDU010000060.1 GCA_028698175.1 bacterium
TATAGTAATGAAATAAGACGGATATTCGCCCTTTGAAAAGTTTTTGAAGACAGTTTCACCCTCTTCAAATATTCCTGAGGGAGCGAACGGCATAAATTCGGTCCTTCTGAGCCGTTTGTTTAACCAGTCATTAATTTTCTTGTCTCCCGGGTCAAAGAGAATAGACCTGTTTCCGAGGGCGCGGGGTCCGTACTCCATCCTTCCCTGGAACCATCCTACGACTGTTTTGTTCTTTATCATTTCAGCTGTCTCTTTTACTATGTCATCGCTCTTTCTGTATTCAAGACCGTCAAATCTCTTCAGAGATTCAAGGATTTCGTCATCATTGAATTCGGGACCATAATAGACATTTTCTATTGTGAAAGGCATAAATTTTTGTTTTTTTGATTCCAGATGCCTTGAATGCTCCACGTAAGCGGCGCCTGTGGCAGTGCCTCCGTCTCCCATGTTGGGATGTATGAATACTGACTTCACCCCTTCAATTTCAAGGACTCTCTGGTTCACTTTTACGTTCGCAAAGAGCCCTCCGGCAAGGACTATGTCGTATATTTTCGTGGTCTCTACAAAACCGGAGATATACTCGACGACAAGGTCCTCTGTCAGTTTTTGGGCCGCGGCTGCTACGTCTTCGCGCTTCTCATCAATGCATTTTTCAGATAGAAAGTCGAGGTAGAGGTTCGTATAATTATGGCCATAGTATTTTCCTGAAAGGAAGGAGCGCACCTGGCTCTTTCTCAATTTGTCATTCTTCAGGTCGTCTCCCGCGAGGGGGCAGTAGAATGATTTCTTGTCTTCTGTAATGTCAATAAGCTGTTTAAACGTGTCATACAATTTCCTTTCGTCTCCGTAAGCGGCAAGTCCGGTTATTTTGCCTTCGTGGCGGTTTCTTTTGAATCCAAGAAACTTTGTGATCGCCGAGTAGAATCTTCCCACGGAATAAATATCCTCTATTTCACTCAAACGGTCTATCTTTCCGTCTCTTCCTATTGAAACGGTCGCAGAGAGATTGTCCCCAGCTCCGTCCATCGTGACAATAAGCGCCTCGTTCTTTCCGCCCTCATAATAGGCAGATGCGGCGTGGCAGAGGTGATGTTCCGCGGTGGAAAGAGTGAAATTTTCTATTCCGCACTTTTTTATGGCTCCGGTTATGTGTTTTACGGCATAGTCCTTTGTCATCTTCCAGTATCTTTTCTCGCCTATCATTTTTCTGAAAATGATTTCTTTTGCAGTGTCGAATTTTTTCCTGTTGTCAATCTCATTTGAAGGGTCTATCGTTCCGCTTCTGTATATTATGAGATCTGTATAGTGAAACGGGCTTCTGTTAAGGTCATTTTCAAAGGAGAGGACAACTCTCTTTACATCTTTTCCGTCCGCCTTTGCTGTTCTGAGGCACTCTTTTATCGCTCCATAGGGAAAGCCGAAGTGGAACTTAACCCTTGAGACTCTCTCTTCAGCTATGGCAGAGACTATTTTTCCGTCTCTTATCAGTGTTGCGGTTGCATCGTGTCCGATATTCAGACCTAATATATACATCAAACCTCCTGTTTCAAATAACATAATATTATATCAAATAATTATTTACAAGGCAAGATTAATTAGAGTCGCCGGGGCGATTAACGGACGTACCAGCGCACTGTTTTTGTTCGTCTCTTCTCGCTCTTCTGTCCCCTCTTTCCATCACAAGAACCTTGCCCGCATTTTCAACAGTAGCTCTGGTGAGCTCCATAGTGCGTTCCGCATCTTCGTCAGTGCATATCTTGTTTTCATACAATTTATACGATTCTCTGTAAATCTGAGGCGTATAATTGGGCATGATGACGTTTGCTCCGGCATTAAGAGCCATTTCTCGTCCATCTCTTTCAAGGGTTGCCATTGAAGTCGTTGCGGGAATGTTGGTGTCATAAGTGACGAGACGCATAGCCGAAACAAAGTTCAGCACCTTTTCAAATGCTGTCGATGTATGGCCTTTCAGAGGAGTGTCATTATGAGGTATGAACGGCCCTACTCCAAGCATGTCAAAGTCATGCTCTTTAAAGAAGAGAATGTCATTAGCCATATCCTCTGCAGTCTGCCCAGGAAGGCCTATCATAACTCCGGTGCCGGCCTCAAACCCGAGCTCCTTAAGCGTTAAAAGCGATTTCAACCGGTTCTCATAATCATCGTCAGGATGAAGGGTTTTAAATAGCTTTTTATTAGTCGTCTCTATCCTTAAAAGATACCTGTCAGCTCCTGCTTTTTTCCACTCTACGTACTGCTCTCTTGATTTTTCACCCATAGAGAGAGTTATTGCGATATCGCATTTTGATTTGACATATTCTATTACTTCTGTTATGTCATGGTCGTATGTGTCAACCTCTCCCGACTGCAGAACAATGGTTCTAAAACCGTCTCTGTAGGCTTCAAAAATAATCTGCTTAATGTAATCTTTGTCCATGTGGTACCTTTTGACTTTCCTGTTGTCGCGCCTGATTCCGCAGTATGCGCAGTTTTTTGCGCACACATTGGAAAACTCTATTATGCCCCTCACGAAGACGGATTTGCCGAAGAGGTTCTCTGTAAGAGAATTCGCCTCTCTGTGAAGAGAGGATGCGTCTTCTCCCTGAAGAAGAAGCATCTCCTTTATCTCTTTTAACTGGTAATTTCTATTCTCCGTCAATGAATATCTCCTGATAGAGTTTGTATACGTCCTCAAAAACCCTTATAGTCCTTCCGAGGGCTCCGTGTATGTGCGAGATTATTATTCCGTAATTCGTAACCGGAATGTCATAACTCTTTGCTGTATCTATCCTGCATAAAACCTCTTTTCTGTTCACCATGCATGAACCGCAGAGTATCACAAGCTTTGCATTCTGCAGATCTTTGTGAATCATCTGCCCCGGATTCATCACAAAATTAAGCTTTTTTCCGGTGTAATTTTCAATCCATCTCGGGAGCTTAACCCTTCCTATGTCGTCAGCCTGGGAATGGTGGGTGCATGCCTCAGCAATGAATATGGTGTCCCCGTCTTCAAGCTCTTTTAAAACCTTGAGGCCCTTCACATACTCTTTCAGGTCTCCCTTCAGCCGTGAGAAAACTATCGAGTATGTCGTGATGTCAATATCCATAGGCACTATCCTCGCCACATCCTCGATTGCCTGGGAATCGGTTATGACAAGTTTCGGTTTTCTGGCAAGCGCTCTTAAAGCGGAATCAAGCTCTGTTGTCTGGACGACCACTGAAATTGAATTTGCATCCAGGCAGTCCCTCAAAACCTGCTCCTGCGGAAGGATAACCCTTCCCTTCGGTGCAGATGAATCTATAGGAATAACCTGAACGCATATATCATCCTTTGAGACTATGTCTCGGATTATGACGTCGCTTGTTATTACCTCAGGCAGAATCTTTGCAATCTTCTCCCTGAGTGCGTGTATGTTTTCTCCTGTCTTGGAAGAGACTCTAATAAAATCCAACTTTCTTTCTTTGAGCCAAGCTTCATCACCCTCATCGGATCTATTCTCGTCAATCTTGGAAAAGACAACAAGCATCTTTTCATTCTTTTTTCTCATGGATTCAATGAAATCCTTGTCGATTTTTGAAAAATCTCCGGCTGCGCAGACAAGTATGATAAGGTCTGTGCGTCCCAAAACCTCCAAGGACTTTTTGACCCTCTTCTCTCCCAGCTCTCCGCTGTCATCGAGGCCTGCAGTATCGACTATGAAGACTGGTCCGAGAGGAAGTATCTCCATAGCCCTTCCCACAGGGTCTGTGGTGGTTCCTGGAGTCTCAGAGACTATAGCAGTGTTTTGGCCTGTGAGAGCATTTATCAGCGATGACTTTCCCGCATTCCTCTTTCCGAATATGCCTATGTGAACCCTCATTGAAACAAGCTCTTTTTTCATCGCCTCTCCTTAAAAGTAAAGGTCCCTTTTGCCTGTCTTTGTCTTTTCGTACTTTTCCATGAATGATTTTTTCATAGCTTCACTGTCAATCTTCTTTATCTCCCGTTCAATGAACTCATACCCGGCCTGTTTTGTCTTTTCAGACCCGTAATCTTCAAGATATTCAAGAAAAGTGAGTATCGCATTCGGATGGCAGAAAGTGTGTATGTGGCCCGGTTTTGCCTCTTCCATGAATGCATGCCCGGTTCTTCCCTTTCTGTAGCACGAAGTGCAGAATGAAGGAATATAGCCCTGCGTTATGACGTCATAGAGCACCTCGTCAAGAGGTCTTGTGTCTCCTATTGTGAACTGCTGCATATCCGGCTTGTTGCACTTTGCGTCATGATACGCTCCAGGGTATGTCCTTGACCCTGCGCTTATCTGCGAAACTCCGAGTTTGAAGAACTCTCTTCTCAGGTCGGCATTCTCCCTCGTAGATAATATCAGTCCCGTGTAAGGCACTGCGATCCTAAGAACGGAGACAATCCTTCTGAAGTCATCGTCCGTTATGTCAACCGGAGGGTGCTCTGACATCTCTGAACCCAATGCGGGTTCGATGCGTGGGAATGATATTGTGTGGGGGCCCACTCCGAATGTTTTTTCAAGATGCTCTGCATGCTGGAGCATAGCCATCACTTCAAATCTGTAATCGTAAAGGCCGAACAAGACGCCCATTGCCACATCGTCTATTCCAGCCTCCTGAGCTCTGTCAAGGGAATACAATCTGTAGAGGTAATCTTTCTTCTTTCCTCCTATATGGACTTTCTCATAGGTTTTTTTATGGTATGTCTCCTGAAAGCACTGGTATGTTCCTATTCCCGAGCTTTTCAGAATTTTGAAATCCTCCACGTCCATGGGGGCTATGTTTACATTGATTCTTCTCATCTCCCCGTTGCCTGATTTAACCGAATATGCCGCCTCTATCGTCTCTTTTATCCATTCTGCTCCGAATTGGGGATGCTCTCCATAAACCATAAGAACCCTCTTATGCCCCTCGTCTTCAAGGATCTTTATCTCTTCTTTTATCTCGTCGTTTGTCAGGGTGCGTCTGTGCAGGTCCTTATTATCAGCTCTGAAGCCGCAGTAGGCGCAGATATTTCCGCAGACGTTTGTCACGTAGAGCGGAGCGAATATGACAAGCCTGTTCCCGTAAATCTCATTTTTGATCTTTCCTGCAAGATTATGAATGCTCTCTATCATCTCTCTGTCTTTTGTCTGCATCAGAACAAATGCCTCTTCTGGAGTTATTCCCTTCTTGTTTTCTGCTTTTTTTAAAACTTCCTTAACCTCTGAATTTGACGGCATCCTGTTCTCTTTAAGAAGAGAATCCAGATAATCCTGTTTTATAAAATCTTCGTATGTCATTTTGACTCCTTTTTTATTAAAGTTGATGAAACCTTGACCCCCTTGAGACAACCGAGCTTTCCGGTCATCGCGCCTATCTCTTCATTTGTGCCTTCCACAATGAGGGATATTGCGCATATGTTTTCGGACAGGTTCGGAAGACCCATTCTTCCGCGCACAATGTTTCCGTAATCGGTAAGTATCTGATTTACCTTTGAAGCATTATTGGAGCGGTTTTCGACAATTATGCCGACAACTCCTATGCGGCTTTCCATTCTGCCTCCTTTAAGGAAGCAAAGCGTCTGACAGAAAATGTTTGGTTTTTCTTCGGACTCAGACTGCCTTGTCCTCAGTTTGATTTTGAACCCTCGGCTTCGGTTTCAATTCCTCGCCTCAGGATTGTGACTTATTTCACAATCTATTATAACTATTTTTTTGGTTTAGTCAAGCGTATATTTTAACAATCCGTCTCCACACGAAAAAGTTCATCAGCCGATATTTTATGCACGTGTCTAAACATTATAATTTCAGATTCGCTATAAGAGTATCCGCGATAACTTTATTGCCTTCAGGATTCAGATGCGAGTCGTCAAGCCACCATAGGAAATTTCCCTTATCCGAGTAGATTTCCCTGGATTTTGAGAAAAGTGTATATCCCGACTCGATAAATTGGATTTTGTTTTCTTTGCATATTTTTTCAGTCAACAGAGAAAACCCGCTTCTTCTGTAGGATGAATTTTCATCTTCCAGTATGATTCTGCACACTGAGCATTTTGAAGGAATGTAAAGCACTACAAGCTTCAGATTCATTTCTTCAGTCTTTTTTGCCAGTATCTTTGTTATCATTCGCAGATGCTCCGCTTCGCTCGTATTTTCCAGTTCGCCAATAGGTATGCTGGCCATCTTTGAATAGCTCTTCAGACAGTGCATCACTCCGGCTTTTGTGTCAAATTCGATTAAACTATTGTTATCTGAGAGAGACCCTTTCAGTATTCTGCCCAACAGACTGTTGAAATTGTTTGTTTTTCTGAAATTCTCTAAATGCTCATTCAAAACAACAAGGTCGCTGCTCTTGTAATTGCAGTCTTCCCTGATGTCTCCGTAGAATGTTTTAAAATCATTGCCTTCGAATATCTGCCAGATGACAATTCCGTTCTTTTTTGTCTTTATTTTATCCTTCATTAAAAAGAAAGAGACGAACTCCTGCCACGGTTCGTTTCCCGATACCGAAAGGTTGCACACATTTGCTTTAGTCTCATCCTTCAGTATCTCGACCCAAATCTCCTCCTGCTTTATCGCGCTGACGGCCGAGTATGAATCGCCCAGAATGATAATGTCGACAGGATTTAAATAGCATTCATCTTCATTGAGATACCCATACCTGTCGGAATGAAATGACTGGGCTCTGTATTCGAACTCAGATATTTCTGCGCCTTCGTGTATCAAATCTCCGTGCACCTTGCTCTGTTTCAGAGAGGCTGAATTTTTAAATACATTCAACTGCGGATATTCTAGATTGGAATATAGACCCGAAGCTTCAATGTCTGTGACAATTCTCAATAAACCCTCTGTAAATGCCAGAAATACGGACATTAGAATAAGCAAAGAGAAATAGCGCCTCCCATAATTTGCCGGAACCCGAGTTCTGTACAAGGTAAAATTTACGGTTAGAAATATAAAAATCGAATATACAGGCAATTCAAAAAACCCGAACATGAAGAGGAAAAAGAAAAGATGAAGCGCCACTGCAAATACTGCTTTTGTTTCTGCGCTTTCATTTCTCATCAGGAGCATCATGAGGATGTTTATCCCAGTCAGTATCGCTAAAATATAAATCAGGATTATTCTGTCAGAAAGAAAGGATAAAACAAAATACAGCAGTGATGCTGAAGTAATGGGAAGTTTCCGAAGCAAAAGCTTTTTTGGCAATTATCACTATTCCTTCCCCTTTTTTAAAAACTCAAAATCATTATAGCAGAAAAAAAATGAAAAGCAATATGCCGATTACCGGCTTTGCTGTGTATTGAGAAAACAAGAGGGCGGCCTTTAAGCCGCCCCCTTATTGTCAATCTTTAATTTCAGTTTCAATTTCGCATTTGGTGCGTTTTATCTTCGCCTCCACTATAGAGTAGATGACCGGAACTATTACAAGCGTGACCAAAGTCGACATCAAGAGTCCGCCGATAACCACTATCCCAAGCGGCCGCCACATCTCCGAACCTTCGGAGGCGCTCAAAGCGAGAGGCAGAAGGCCGAATACTGTTGTCAGAGTAGTCATCATGACAGGCCTTAGCCTTCTATTTCCGGCCAATGGCACTGCGTCGCACAGGGATATGCCCCTTGTACGGAGTTGATTTATGTAGTCAATCAGCACAATCGCATTGTTGACTACGATTCCCACGAGCATGAGCATTCCTATGAATCCCATTATCGAGAGGGTGGTGTTTGTGAGGAACAATGCCCATATCACTCCGGTGAGAGCGAAGGGGATTGAGAAGAATATGACAAACGGGTCGAGAAACGATTCAAACTGACCCGCCATCACTAAAAATACGAGCAAAATACCTATGAGTATAGCTATGAGAAGGTCCCTGAATGACTCCTGCTGGCTTTCGATGTCACCGCCCTTCACCACTCTCACCCCCTCCGGAAGCTCTATTCTTTTAATTATTTCATCAAGTTTCTTGTTTGCTTCTGAAAGAGGCGCGTTGCTCAGATTGGACTCGACTGTGATGAGCCTCATCTGGTCTTTTCGTTCGATAACAGGGGGCTGAGAGCTTCTCTCAATGTTGGCTACGGCAGAAAGCGGTATTGTCAAACCTGCCGGTGTGTTGACAGGAATTGATTTCAGCATTTCCGAGGATGAAAGATACTTTCTGTCAAAAGATACAAATATGTCATACTCGGAGCCGTTGTCTCTGTATACTGACGCTGTAGTCCCGTAGAGACCGTACCTCAATGATGACATAAGAAAGTAATTGTTCATCCCGAACTGCATCATTCTCTCTTTGACAGGCACTACGCTTATGTCTGTTATTTCATCTTCCCTTGAGACGGTTATGTCGACGAAGATGTTCTCCTTCTCCATCTCAGCCTTTATCTGTTTGGCGGTTTTGAAGGAATTGTCAAGATTTTCGCCGTATATGTTGAGAGATATCTGTTTTGACGACATGAAGGCTCCGATGTTTCCTGATGAAAAGTCAGCGCTTTTGACCTCCGGATAACCTGTCATCATCTTTCTTAAAGATGAAATGTTCTTCTTTACAGTTTTGGCAGGGAGTCCATCCTTGAAAGTAAGAATCATTGTGGATGTGTACTGATTGCCTCCCCTTCCTCCGGGTCCGCCTACTGAAGACGTTCCCGCATAAAAAGTGAAGTTTTCCACATCAGGATAATTTGCCTTGATCTCTTCTCCCAGCTGGTTTAAGATGCTGTCCGTCTTCTCTATTCTCATGCTCTGTGAAAGCTTCACCGAACCGAAGACCACTCCGCCCTCAGAACCGGACATAAACTCGGTCTTTATTGCAGTGAGAAGAAAGAGAGAGCCAATAAAAAGAACGGCAAAGACTGATATAATGTATTTCTTATGATTCAGAGCATATGCAAGAATGTTTGAATACCCCTGTTCCAGAGCTAAAAACCATTTTTCCGTTGTTTCCTGAAACCTGTTCTGTTTTTTTCCGCTCTCTCCTATGAGACGAGAGGCAAGCATTGGAGTGAGAGTGGTCGAAACGAACAATGACGCAAAAAGAACTACGGAGACAGTATATGCAAGCTGTTTGAAGAGCACAGATGAAAAACCCTGAATGAAGAGAAGCGGAACGAAGATCGCCACTGTGGTAAGTGTTGAGGCAAGAATTGCCACTATCACTTCATTGGTTCCGGCAAGTGACGCTTCTTTTACTTTACGCTTCTCCTCGTCCCTGTGCCTGTAAATATTTTCAAGCACAACGATTGAATTGTCAACCACCATTCCTATTGCCACTGAAAGCGATGCAAGGGAGATTATATTTATCGTGTCTCCGGCGGCAAAAAGGTAAATGAATGCAAAAATGAGGGAGAATGGAATGGTCATTGATATTATTAAACTTCCCCTTACGTTTCTTAAAAACAAAAGCACCACCAAAAGAACAAAAATGAATCCGTAAAAAATCGTGGAACCGAGATTGGATATTGATGACTTTATGCTTTTAGATGTGTCGAATATTATCTTTATCTCCGTTCCGGCAGGATAGAACTCTTTCACCTGTTCGATTCTTTTCTTTACTTCATCAAGCACTTTGATCGTGTTGGCATCTGCCTGCTTCTGCAGTACCATGACTATTCCGTTTTTCCCGTTGACCCTTGATACGGAATTCATCTGTCCTGCTGAAAAATCGATATCCGCGATATTGTAGAGAAAGATCGGATTTCTGCCTGATGAACCCACAATCGTCTTCGATATATCTTCAATTGAAGCATACTCTCCCGGAAGACGCACGGAATATGTGCGCAGACCCTCTCTCAGCTCTCCCAAAGGCACGTTCATTGAAGTCGCCTGAATCATCGAAATAACCTGAGATACGCTGACATTGTATTTGACCATATCGGGGATTCTCAGATTAACGTTTACCTTTTCTTTCTTTGAAGATGACAAAAATGCAGAGCCCACTCCCGGTATCTGCCTGAATCTGTCAAGAACATACCTCTCGGTTATGTTGAACTGGGAAGAGATATCATCCATGGGGAACGACATTCCGATGACTGCGACAGGAGCCATTGACGAGGAGAATTTATATACTATCGGATTCTCGGCATCGTCAGGCAAACTTCTTCTGGCAAACTCAACCTGAGTTCTTATGTCATTTGCAGCCACCTCAAGGTCTTTTCCCCACTCAAAGCTTACAGTAACGTAGGATACTGACTCCTGCGAAGTTGACGTTATCTCTTTGACGTTTGACACCATCGAAACAGCGGATTCAATCTTCTTGGTCACCTGCTCCTCAATATCCACGCTTGATGCTCCCGGATAAACAGTGACTATTGATATCATGGGAAGGTCGATTTTCGGATACATCTCGACTGCAAGCTGGCGGAATGATAGAAAACCGAATATTGCGATTACTATGAATACGACAATTACGAGTATCGGCCTCTTTATTGCTAGTTTTACCATATTTACCTCAGATTTACCCTCTGACCGTCTTTTATCATGTCGCTGCCGCGTGTCACTATTGTGTCTCCTGCGTTTATTCCTTCCGTGATTTCAACTGAAATGGAATTTTTAAGTCCGGTCTTGACCGAATGTCTTATAGCCGTTCCTTCCCTGTACACAAAGACGAATTCGCCGGTAGAATCCTCTTTAAGGGATTCAAAGGGAACCACTTTCACGCTTTTCTTCTCCGTGAGGAAGAGTTTTACTGTGCATGAGCGGTTGAGGTACTTTGACCCGCCGGATATGACTATGTCCACGCTTCCCATCTGGGTGAGATTGCTCACAAAAGCCGATTTTCTGTCAACGTAGCCTGACAAAACGTTTCCGTCCACGTTTATTTCCGCTCTTATTCCCCTGTTTATTGAAGAGAGAATGTCCGCAGATACGTATACCCGCGCCACAACCCTGCTGTTCTCGGCAACCATGGCTACCGGCATGGAAGGAGAAACAGCGTCGCCTCTCATCATATTGAGGTCATACACAAGACCGTCGATTGGCGACAGAACCTTAGCTGTTTCAAACGAGAGTCCGGGAACTGAGCGGTCAATTTCAGCTATAACGTCATTCTTCTTTACGTATGCTCCCTCCTCAATTGTGTATTTAATGAACCTGCCAGGAACGTCCGGGTATATCTCTGTCTGGTTGTACCCCTCTATTTTGCCGTAAAAATCCTGAGATACTGATATGGATTTCAACGAGACAACTTCATACGATACTGCTTTTAATGTTGCCTCGGCGATTGGCTTCTTTGCCGTTATTTTGGAGACGGCAAGAGAGAGGGCTATAACTACGATGATTATTATGAAAACAAAATATTTTTTCATTTTTCCTCCTTACAGTGCGCCTATTGAATTTAAAAGGGATATTCCGCTTATCACTTTGTCGTAAACAGCCTTCAGATACCCCGATCGGGTTTTAAGAAAATTTGTTTCAGCGTCAAGATAGTCATTGTTGCTTATTATTCCCCTGCTGTACTGCTCCTGCGCAGTTCTGTATGCTTCATCCGAAAGAAGCACTGTTGCTTCAAACATTTCAATTGATTTTTTGGAATTCTCGTATCCTGCCTTAAGGTACTCTATATCGAGAAGCGTCTTCTCCTTAAGCATTGAGAGCGCCATCTCTGTCTGCTTAACCTGGCGGCCGCTCTTTAGAACGTCAATTACCTTTGCTCCGCCGGAGAATATATCCACAGTTGCGCTCACTCCGAAGTTTATCGATCCGTCATAATAGATTGTGTCCGCAGTGTACCTTGAATAGTAATTCTTATAAGTGTACTGTGAAAACAGCGCCACGTTCGGAAGAAAAGACAACTGATTCATAAGATGGCTCTTCTTTACAATATTGCGTGTAAGCTGCGCGCTTTTGATCTCCTTCTTTTCTTGAAGCGCAATGTTTACTAGAGATTCCTTTGTCATTGAATCAATGCCGAGAGTATCAAACATCTGCGGTATATAATCTCCCAATGTATCGCTCAGAGAGATTTCTTCATTGACCTCCCGCCCCATTATGAAATTCAGAGTCCTGTATACATTGTCTC
>JAQVDU010000143.1 GCA_028698175.1 bacterium
TTGTCTGGCCTTCAAACTGCGGGTTCGGTATCTTCACGGATATCACTGCGGTAAGGCCTTCCCTCGAATCGTCTCCGGAAATCGGCTCCATATTCTTCAAGGCGCCTGATTTCTTGGCATAATCGTTTATCACTCTCGTAAGGGCAGATTTGAATCCTATAAGGTGGGTTCCGCCCTCCCTTGTGTGTATGTTGTTGGCAAATGAATACAGGTTTTCATTGTATGATTCATTGTACTGCATAGCCACTTCAACGTCTATTCCCTCTTTTTCATTGTGCATGTAAACGGTTTTGTGGAGAGTTGTCCTGTTCTCGTCCAAGAACTCGACGAATTCCTTTATTCCGCCTTTGAATTTGAAGAGGTGCTTTTTATCGCCCTTCTTGTCGCGGAGGTCCTCAATCTCTATCTCGAGTCCGCTGTTAAGGAAAGCCAGCTCCCTCAAGCGTTCGGAAAGAATATCGTAAGAAAATTTCGTCTCCGGGAAAATCTGCGAATCGGGCATAAATGTCGTCTTTGTTCCCGACTTCTTTGTCTTTCCGACAATTTTCATATCGCATGAGGGTTTCCCCCTTTCGTATCTCTGATAATAGATATTGCCGTCCCTCTGGACGAAAACCTCAAGCCACTCTGAAAGGCCGTTCACAACTGAAACACCCACTCCGTGCAGTCCGCCTGAAATCTTGTATGCGTTCTTTTCGAATTTTCCGCCCGCATGGAGCATTGTCATCACAACTTCAAGGGCCGGCCTGTTCTGCGTTGGATGCATGTCAACGGGTATTCCCCTTCCATTGTCCTCGACTGAGCATGTATTGTCTTCATTTATCGTTACCTTTATTTTATCGCAGTATCCGCCGAGAGCTTCGTCAATCGAATTGTCGACAACCTCAAAGACCAGGTGGTGAAGTCCGCGCGAAGTTGTGTCTCCGATGTACATCGCGGGACGCATCCTGACTGCTTCAAGTCCCTTAAGCACCTGAATCTGGTCTGCATTGTAATCCTCATTGTCAAACCCGTTTTTCTCTTTTACTTCATCCACGGGGTTAAGCTTGTCATCATTGCTCTTTGCCATCTTTCTCATCCTTTGTAAAGATTAAAAACTTTATGTCATTGATGTTTGATTCCGGCTTTGTTTTTTTTATCCTGCTCAGAATCTCCATCTTCCTTGAATTCAGTTCAAAAAGGTACTGGGAATCATTTACACCGACAAGGATCTTTCTATTGCTCTTGCCGAGTATTTGCGAGTGTTCGGAAAATTTCTTCCCCACGATTCTTTCCCAGTTCAGATCAAACGCCTCAGTGTTGTCTATCACCTTCTTCTCAATTTTCTGCATCACTTTCGGCATCAATTTAGATATATGCAATGGTTCGTTCATAACATAATATTTTACCACAAAACTTCGAAATTTTCAATGATTATTTTTATCTTTTCCGTACTCGCAAATATCGTTTAAAACGCAATTTACACATTGCGGATTTATCGGTTTGCAGACATTCTGCCCCCACGTCACGAGAAGGTCATTATAGATAATCCAATCTTTCTTTTTTAATATTTTCATTAAGGCGAATTCCGTCTCTTCCGGAGTCTTTGTCTTTACTGCTCCGAGACGGTTTGAGATTCTGTGAACATGAGTGTCAACGCAGATAGCGGGAATATTGTAGCCGAGAGATAAGACCAGATTCGCGGTCTTCCTTCCCACTCCTTTTAATGCGAGGAGTTCATCAAGGTTGTCAGGCACTCTTCCGTTATGCTTTTCCAGCAATGTTTTTGATATTTCAATAATCGCTTTTGCTTTGTTTCTGTAAAATCCCGCAGGATATATCGCCCTCTCTATCTGTTCTCGCTTGAGATGAACCATCTTTTCGGGAGTTGATGCAAGCTTGAATAGCGCTAAAGAAGCAGTTTCAGTAACTGCATCTTTCGTGCGGAGGGAAATAACAGTTGAGACAAGAATCCTGAAAGGGTCACTTGAAATCTCTTTCACCCTTGACACTATCGGTTGTCTGTACTTCTTATACTCTTTTTTCAAACGAAAGACGACTTCGTCAAGGTCTATTGTCATTCATCACCCAGTTCAGGCATCTCGTCTATAAGGGAGTTCCATTTGTCATACATTGTTTTGAGCATTCTTTCTATTTGTTTCACTCTCTCCGAAACTTTTTTCAATTCCGGACCCAACTTGTAAGAATCTTCCGCGGTTATCTTTAAGTAAAGATCCTTTTTCTCATTCTCGAGAATTTCAATCTCCTTTTCAAGGGTCTTCAGCTGTTTGTTTATTGAGCCTCTCTTTTCAATGAGAATCTGCCTCTCTCTCTTTGCATCATGCGGCTTTGTTTTTTCTGTTTTTTTTGAAATCTCTTTCTTCTTCTCTTCCTGCTGATATTTGCTTTCAAAGAATTTATAGTCATTGTAATTGCCGAAATGCTTTTTCAGTTGTCTGTCCTCTATTCTCCACACATTGACATTCTCTAGGGTCTTCAGCAGGTATTCATTGTGGGTTACGATTATGAAGCCGGATTTGAGTCCCCGAAGCCAGTCGATGAAGACATCAACCGTCTCTATGTCAAGATAATTTGTGGGTTCGTCAAGTATTACAAAATTGAATGAAGAGCAGAACAGCTTTGTCAGATAGAGTCTCACCCTCTCGCCTCCCGACAGAACTTTAATCTTCTTTTCATAATCATCATCCGTAAAGAGCATCATTCCGAGAAGCTGTTTCGCCTTGAAGTTGTCCACTCCGTCAGTGTAAATGAAATCAAGAACCGTTGTTTCATCCCTCAGCTGTGCTATCTTGTCAA
>JAQVDU010000061.1 GCA_028698175.1 bacterium
AGGATACTTTATTTGTTCCCGCAATCACCACTACTTTTTTTGGTCCGAACACAAGCGCACCGACCCTGTTTCCGCGCTTGTCAATGTTCACGATTTCTCCATCGGCGGAGATTGCGTTTGCAGAACAGAAGTATATGTCAGACAGCAGACATTTTCTTTCGCTCTCCAGCTTCTCCTCTTCAGAACCGGACGTATTTCTTTCAATATGAATTTTCCCGTTTTCGATTATGAAGTCGCGCAGACCGGTCTCGGTCAATGTCATTGATCCTCCGAAGGAGAATGACCTGTATTCTTTCAGAAGAGAGAGGATCTCGGTTTTCAAGTTATCTATTGAGTCAAAATATCTCGCATCAAAGAAATGTTTTTCAAGATTCCTCAGCGTCTTTTCAATCATTCTATCCAAAAGAGTATTCTGCCGCAGTTGGGACATGTTATTATTTTATTGTTTCTGTCAGCTTCCGAGACGTAGCTGGTCGGAAGAGCCATAAAACACCCATAGCACACTCCGTCATTGACCTGAGCGACAGCCCTTATTTTATATCTCTTAATTATTCTGTCATACTGGTTAAGAAGATCCGAACCTATTTTCTTCCTGAGAGTGTCGCGGAATTTTTTTATTTCTGCTTCCTTAGCCTGCACCTTGAAACCCAGAGATTCTTCTTTTCCCCTTATTCTTTCATTTTTAAGCTCCTCAAGCTGAGTGTCCAAATCTGAAAGCTGTATCAGCAGTTGAAGCTGATTGTTCATAGTTCATCCTCCATATCGGATTCATATTTTTTAATAAGACTTATCAATTGATCTTCGCTGTCGACTTTAAGATAGTCCTTCTTTTTTACGAGTTTTTTTGAAAGCGACGCAATTTTTCCGAGGAGTATCAGATACTGGTTTGACGTGTCAAGAGGCGGTGCGATTATTAAAAACATTATATGCACCGGCTTTCCGTCCATTGAGTCATATTCTATCCCTGACGAGGAGAGACCCACGTACAGGCAGAGTTTATTGAGAACCACTGAACGCGCATGCGGAATGGCTATGCCGCTTCCTATTCCGGTCGTTCCCAGAACTTCTCTCTGTTTCAAAGAGAGAAGAACGAGCTCTTTTTTCTCCTTCGGCAAATCGATTTTGTTCACTATTTCCTCAAGAGCCTTGTCCTTTGTTTTACTCTTTATGTTGAGGATGACATTTTCATTCTTTAAAAATCCCGATATATTCATTTTAGACCTCCTAAATCTTAAATGGCAGTGTTAATGAAAGCTGATACGTAAAACCTCCGTAGAGGTAGTTATTCAATTTGCCTTCTGTTCCCAAATCGACCCTGAACATGTTTGATGAGTATCCTGCTCCAAGAGCTATATCCATGAATCCGATTTGACTTATCTCCCTGAATGACGTTCCGATTCTGAACGAAGGAGACCCGCCTCTGATGTTCGCCAAAAAAGACGAGTCAGAAATCTCGCGCATGTAGGAATATTCCAATCCAGCTCTATAAAAAAACGGAAGCTCGGATTTGAATATTCTGTTTACGTCGGCGCATATGATGAGAGATGGTATGGGATTGAGAGAGATACCCAAAGACGTGTACATCGGAATAGTCTGCCTGTCATATCCTCCCCAGTAAACATGAGTGAGTATGTCGCGCGCCATTATTCCGAGAGTAAAGCGGGAGACCTTAAACGCAATGCCTCCATCAAGGCCGTAGCCGTTTCCGTAGGCGATGTCTCCGTCTCCGTCAGTCACTGCAGACGTGTCCGAATCTTTGTAAAGTCTCGTCTCAATAAAACGACCGTTTAAGTATTTTACGTTAAAGCCCAGAAGAAAAGGAGAATCATATTTTGAATCCGAACCTGTGAACGTAGTCACTGTGAAAATGTATTCGTCGAGTTTCAACTCAAAATCCCTCTCAAAACCAAGAGAGTCGGAGAACGAATCCCTGTACGATATCATATAGAGAGGATGGTACGTGAAACCGCCCTGATATGTCACGAGAGAGAAAAACGAAATGTGTTTTCCCAGAACCGAAGGCTCTCTTTCAAGTATGTGCGCGAATGAGGAGCTGTCCTCCTCTGCAAAAGTCAGTGTGATCGCCGCAGATTCAAGGCCTCCCAGCATTGCAGGATTCCAGTAGGGAGCGGATGCATCCGGATAGAGCGCCGTACCTGCGCCCCCAAGCCCCTTGATTCACGCCGAAGGAGTTGAAGTGGGGTAAAGCGGCGGAATGGGAATCTGCTCAGCATAAACAGCAAAACACAAAATGAAAATAAAAAGAAACTTCAATTTATTCAATATTCCAGCTCCTTTTCTTCTTTGTTGATGACTCTTAGAGCTCCGGTCACAAGAGCCAAAATTTCATCTTCGCCGGGATATAAAAAGATAGGCGCTATGAATGATGTTCTCTTTTCAATGATGTCTGTCAGGACTTTATTGTAGGCGATTCCACCTGTTATGATTATCGCATGAACTCTTCCGGAAAGGACTGTCGCCATGGCGCCGACTTCCTTTGAAACCTGATACATCATTGCTTCAAGGACTATCTTCGCTTTTGAGTCTCCCTGCTCCATAAGGTTTATGACTTCAGGCACGTTGTCTGTTTTCATGTATGAGTAGATCCCGCCCTGAACTGTAAGCATCCTCTTTAATTCATTGTAATCAAACTTTCCTCCGGACGCAAGCTTTGCCAGCTGGGTCACCGGAAGAGTGCCGCACCTCTGAGGAGAAAAAGGCCCTTCATCATTTGCATTGTTGACGTCTATCATCCGTCCGTCTTTGTGGGCGGATACTGATATCCCGGTTCCCAGATGCACCACAATGAGAGAAGATTTGAAATAATCGACATTGTTCTCTTTGGACCACCTCTTTGCGACCATCTTCATGTTAAGCGCATGAGAAAGGGATTTTCTTTCAAGAATGCTTAAGCCGGATATGCGCGCCACGTCGTCAAATTCATCCACTGAAACAGGGTCTACTATATACTTGGGCTGTCCTTTCCTCGCCAGTTTGTTTGCTATAAGACATGCAAGGTTGGAGACATGGTCGGCAAGGACTCTCTCATTCAAAACATCGTCAATCATCTGTTTGCTGATTGAGTAGGTTCCTGATTTCATCGGTTTGAAAGGACCGCCCCTTGCGACAAATACATCGATAGAGTCAGCTGCTATTTTTTTCTCTTCCAGGAATTTTTCAATCAAAGCGACTCTCATCTCAAGCTGGTCTAATGTCTTCGCAAACTTCTGAATCTCGTCCTTGTGATGGCGCACTGTTTCATTGAAGATCTCCCTGTCATTTTCATAGAGACCCACCTTTGTTGAAGTCGCGCCGGGATTTATCGCAAGAATAAAAGTCATTTCAGACCTCTCTTACCGTGTCTATTATTGTTCCGTCTCTGTATTCAATCAAAGCGACAACTCTTTCTTTTTTCTGCGGACGCTCTATGGCGCCGGTTATTTTTTCAATCTTTTCTTTCATTTCGCGGATATCCATAACGGGTATTGACTTAATGTTCTTCGCCTTTTCGACAAGGTCTTTTCTGAGAGGATTTATAGCCACTCCCATCTCCGTCACAACCACGTCCACCGTCTCTCCGGGCGTTGTGACTGTGGTGACTGAATCAAGAATTATGGGAAGCCGGTTTCTGTACGCGGGTATGGTTATCATGGTTATGTCACATCCGGCCGCAACGTCCTGATGGCCGCCTATTCCGTGAAGAAGAAGTCCGTCCGTGTGGGTGTTCACGTTGACATTAAAATCAACATCCACCTCGGTTGCTCCGAGAAAACCCACGTCGAGTTTGTTTACAAGACATCCCTTTGAGAAATAGTTGGCATACTCGTCGACAGAGCATTCAAAATGCCTGCTGTCTTCGCTCATTGATTTTATGGCATCAAGGTCAAAAGACTGAACGTCTATGAGAGAGTCGGTTAGATTCTCTTTGAGCATGTCCACCGCAAATTTTGTTATGCCTCCGTTTATGAATTTAGCTTTGACTTTCTTTTCTCTCATTCTGTCTCCCATGAATTTGGTCACTGCCAGCGATATTCCGCCGGCCCCTGTCTGGAAAGTGATGTCGTTTTTTATATATCCTATCCTGTCGAGGAAATCAACGGAGTATTTGGCTATCAGAAGACGGGTGGGGGATTTTGTTATTCTCATGGTGCCTGTAACTATAAGGGAAGGGTCGCCTATTGATTCGACGCTCACCACAGAATCTACCCGAGTCGACGGTATTGAGTGCGGAACGAGAGGATACTTGACGAGATTGTCTGTGATGACAATGACATTTTCAGCATACCTTGTGTCAATGTCCGCATACGCCAGAGGGCCGCAGGCTGATTTTCCGACAAGACCGGAGCAATTGCCGTACTCGTCTGCGGAGGGGGATGCCACTATGGCGATGTCAATTTTTATATCGCCTGATTCGACAGCCCTCACTCTTCCGCCGTGGCTTCTGAGAACGCAGACATTTTTCATGTTGCCGTGCGATACGAATTTTCCAATGGGGCCGTTGAGAGAGCCCTCTATTCTCGCAATCACTCCCGATTTTATGTGTTCTATGAGTTTTTCATGCACTGCAAAAAGAGCTGTGGGAAATACAGTTATGTTTTTTACTCCCATGCGCGCGATTTCATCCATCACCATGTTTACAACTTTGTCTCCCTCTCTCAGGTGGTGATGGAATGAAATTGTCATTCCATCCTTCAGATTTGCTCTGTTTAAAGCCTCTTCCAAATTCCTGCAGAGTTTATCGTCGGAGGGTTTTGAAACGGAGAGTCTCGGAGAATGCTTTGTTTTTCCGGCGGGAGACAAAGAAAATGCGCCTTTGAAAGGCTTCAGCTCTCTGTTTTCTATCTTATCCGGTATCTCCCTGTTCACTTTATTTATGCTGAACATAACTACTCCTGATGAATTGTTTTTGCGGTCGATACGGTGCGCTTGGCTCTCAAAACAACCGGCATATCTATCATTTTTCCCTTGTGTTTCAGAACTCCGGAACCCTCTTCCTTCGCTTTATTGAAAACTTCGATAATTTCCTTTGCCTCCTCTATCTCTTCGACGGAGGGCATGAAGACGGAGTGCACAATTTCAATCTGAGAAGGATGTATAACGCCTCTTCCGTCAAATCCCAACATCTTTGACTTTTCGGTGCTTTTCCTGAGTCCGTTAAGGTCATCTATGTCCGAATATACGGTATCTGACGCCTGCACACCTGCCGCCTTTGCGCCATTGGCTATCGACTGCCGTGCGAACAGAAGCTCCTCTTCGCATTTGCTTTTTCTGACGCCGAGAGAAACAGTATAATCTTCCGCGCCGAATGCAAGCGCAACAGTCCGCTCGGACACCGATGCGATCTCATATGCATTTTCTACGCCCTTGGCTGATTCTATTATGGGAATGATTTTCGCCTGATATCCGTAAAGGTTGAATCTCTTCTCATTCTTTTCAAGACACTCTGCAATTTTTTTAACGTCGTGTTCGGTTTCGCATTTGGGAATGAGTATCACGTCCGGTTTTTGCTGAAGGACAGATTCTATGTCCTCTGAACCGCAAACATCTATTGGATTTATGCGCACCATTCTTTCGGATGCGCCGAAATCCATGTTCTTTAAAGCGTATGAAACAAGGATTCTCGCCGAATCCTTCTCCTCAACCGGAACTGAGTCCTCGAGGTCGAGTATTATTCCGTCCGCTCCGTAATATGCCACTCCCTGCATCAGATAAGGATTGTTGCCGGGAAGGTAGAGCCTTGATCTCCTCAATTTGTATTCGACGTCCTTCTTGTCAACATAAAACTTCTTTTCTATCTCATGAGATGCCCTTAATATAGCGGATTCAGTTCTGGCGCGAATCACAAAATCAAGGGCTCCGTAATCGACAACCGTAATTAGAGCATTTGCAATGCCGTACCTGCTTGCCGTTTCATCGACGGAAGATGCTATCTGCTTGTAATAGAGCATTCCCAGAGAAGATGTGATCTTTATTTCTATACCGTTTAACCCCGGCTCAACTTTTACAAGAACATCCTGTTTAGTTTCGCTTCCGGCGACTCCCGTTTTTTTTATATCCATAATGACTCCTCCTTCAATTCTCGCTTAACGCATAATCGTAAAGTTTCTGCAGAAGCATCAGCCCGGACGTCTTTGAATAATTTCTGCTGGCGAACTGATGGCAAAAATATTTTGTTTTGGATTTAAAATCCTTTTCAAGGAGCTGCTCTATTGCAAAAGAGAGCTTTTCCTCAGTTATGTCCTCAAGCACCATTCCATTCTCTCTGTTTACGAAGAATGGAAGCTCTCCCACATTGGACGATATTACGGGCGTTCCCATGGCAAGAGACTGAAGCGCGTTTGTTCCGAACTGCTCAAATCTCGAGGGAATCACTGTGATATCAGAAATATGAAGCAGAGAAGGCTTTTCTTCATCCGTTATCGACGGAAGGTAGAGAATGTTCTGCCTGTTCGCTTCACAGAGTGATTCGATTTCCTTCGAGAAGTCTCCCTTTCCCACAATCACGAAGCAGACGTCTTTGCGTTTTTCCAGCATTTTCAGCGCGGACTTCAGAAAGACGTCTATGCCCTTCATATAATTCACAGGGTCGGAGAACAGCACTATCTGCCTGCATTTTTCGCTTATTCCGAAGTAATCTCTGTACACCTGATAATTCTCGTCAATGAATTTGAAGACGTCGTCATCGTATCCTCTGTAAATAAGCTTCAGTTTTATTGCGTCAAGCTTGAATGCTGAGCGCAGCTGAAGCTCGATTTGTTTGGAGGGAGCGACGATGAACATGGATTTTTCGACAGCGTATCTGACGTAATCGGCGTATCTCGGGTCGTCGCTCAAAGCCGAGTTTTCATTTCCGAAACTCGTGCTGATGAGAGGTATTTTGCCGGATGATTCGCCTGCCAGCTCCGTTGTCACCCACAGGTACTGCGAATGTATTATATCAGGACCGAATTCGCGTATTATATTCTTTATTTTTTCCCTGGAGTAGAGGATATAGCTGTTCAGCTGGGCGTTTGTGATTTTTGAGAATGTCAGGTCAGTGTGGGGGTGAGTTGTGAAGCAGGGGAACATGACATTTGCGTTCTCCGGTCCGAAGAGCACCGTATTTATGCGAAAAGGCTCTTTGTAGGCGGTGCTCACGTTGTCGAAATTCACAACCATCACTTCATGCCCAGCAGAAGAAAAGAATCTGGCGATGTCTCTCGTATAAATGCCGCTCTGAGAAGCAACCAGCGGGAACGGAGTGATAAGAAGTATTCTCATCAGTCTCCCATTTCTATCTGGAGCCTTCGCGCAGTCTCGACAAGCTGTCCGTAAGGGTCGACGAGCTTTTGATTGTTAATCGCCTTCTCAATCGGCACGGAAGCTATCTCTTTGCCTTGAAGGGATACCATGTATCCGAATTTCATTTGGGCAATAAGGTCGCAGGCTTCGACTCCGAATCGTGACGCAAGTATCCTGTCAAAAGGCGTCGGCGAACCTCCCCTCTGAACATGGCCGAGAACAGTCGTTCTCACTTCCATATCAGTCATTTCAGTAAGTTTTGATGCAATATAGTTACCTATTCCTCCGTAGCGGGGAAGCGCGGATTCGTTTTTTGCACTCTCTATGTACTGCCGGTCCTTGTCTTTTTCATAAGCCCCTTCGGCAACGACCAGTATGGAAAAATGCGAGTGACGCTTTTTGCGAAGATTGATTTTTTCGACTATTTTACCGAGGTCAAAGGGAATTTCAGGAATAAGGATTATATCTGCTCCTCCGGCAATTCCTGAATTAAGGGCTATCCAGCCGGCATCTCTTCCCATCACTTCGATTATCATTATTCTGTGGTGCGATTCTGCCGTCGTGTGGAGCTTGTCGATCGCCTCGGAGGCCGTGTTGACTGCAGTGAAGAACCCGAATGTGAAATCCGTCATCGAGAGGTCATTGTCAATAGTCTTCGGAACTCCCACGATGTTAGCTCCCCTCTTGAAAAGCTGGTGCGCTATGTTGAGGCTGCCGTCTCCTCCAATCAAGATTAGCCCGTCAATCTGCTTTACAAGAAGATTTTTAAGTATTTCTCCGGATAAATCCTTGGTGACAATTTGAGCACCTTCTTTAACAGGGAATTTAAAGGGATTGCCCCTGTTTGAAGTTCCCAGAATCGTTCCCCCTCTGGGGAGTATGCCCCTTACGGAGGATATGTCCATTTTAAACATTTTCTCGGTATTGATGAGTCCGTCAAAACCGTCTACTATTCCGAAAACTTCCCATCCGTAATGCGATATTGCAGACCTTACGGATGCTCTGATGACAGCATTGAGACCGGGGCAGTCACCGCCGCCTGTCAGTATCCCGATGCGTTTTATCATATAGCTCCTTGAATAAAATGGACCAGAGCGGAATCGAACCGCCGACCTCATCCTTGCGAAGGATGCGCTCTCCCAACTGAGCCACTGGCCCTTTTCTCTGCAACTAATAAAAGCTTGTTATATTTATTATACCAAGTTCCAATAATAATATCAATATAATCAATAAAATCAATAGGAAATTTTCTGAAAAAAGAAAAAAAATGAATCGTGAAGAGCAGTCTGTTTTCAAACAATTTTGCTTTTAAAATTCTGAAATTTCTTTCTTTGAGCGCTCTTTCAAGAGAGTCAATGTCAAAGGAGTGCAGGTGGGCATTCTCAGGAGTCAGCTTATTGCAGTGGATGCAGAGATGCTTCTTTATTCTTTCTCTGTATGGAACAGTTATGATGAGTTTACCCCCCTCGGCCAGAACCCTCTCTGCTTCAGACAATGAAGCTGAGAAATCGATAAGATGCTCAAGCACTTCTGACATTATCAAGCAATTGAAGGAACCGTTTTTAAAAGGCATCATGAGTGCGTCTCCCTCCGACTTGATTGACTGCGATGAATTGTTTTTCTGTGAAATGTCGAGAGAAAACAATTTATTCTTTTCCTTGAAAAAAACTTTTCCTCCGCCGCAGCCGATATCAAGGACTCTGCCTTTTATTCTGCCGGACGTTTTTTCTATCAGACGGTATCTGTATCTGTCTATGTCGGCAAAAAAGACTGATTCTTTGGAGTAGTCAGTAATCTCATTGTCTTTTAAATAGTGTTCCACGTAATCTTTCAAAATAAGTTTATGGTTGCTTGTTTTTGCTGTTTTTCTTTTTAAGCGACTTTATAAGAGCTTCCGCATTAAGAATCATTTTTTCCTTTTTCAGTTCTTTCGCTATATCGAGGGACTCCTCCGCAAGCTTCAAAGAAAGAGAGAGATTGTTCATATCCTTCTGAAGCTGAGCCCTTTGAAGCAGGAAATGCGAAAGAGGATATCTTGCGTTCATCTCCCTTATTATTCCTATGCAGAGTTTGAAATTTTTATCGCTGAGAGAATAATTCTTTTGAAGCTTATACATCTGTCCGATGTTTCCAAGGTCTATCGCTTCAGACCATTTGCTTCCGATCTTCCTGTCAACTTCAAGAGCCTCCATGTAGTATGTCAGGGACATCATATAATCGCCCTTTACTGCGTAAATGTTGGCCAGGTTTCCCAGCACTATCGATTCATTGTCGAGATTGTTTATCTCCCTGTCTATTTTCAAGGCGCGCTGCAGATACTCAAGGGCCTTAAAGCTCTCCCCCATATCATTGTAGACGGTTCCAATGTTTCCCAGAGTTACGCCTTCGTTTCTTCTGTTGCCTATCCTGCTGTTCATGTCAAGCGCTTTGAAATAGCAGTCGAGCGCGCTCTTATAATTCTGTTTTTCAAAATGGATAAGGCCAATTCTGAGCAGAAAGAGCGCCTGATCGTTCAGATTATCGGTTGATTCGGCGTTTTTCAGAGACCTTTGGTAGAATGACATGGCTTTGTCATACTCGCCCTGCCTGTAGAGCACAAGCCCGAGATTGGAGAGGATTGACGCGGTGCGGTCCTTGCTTTTTTTTGCATGATGAAGCCCGTTTTTGAACTCTTCGGATGCCTTTTTATAATCCCCCTTATTGTAAAAAACCATACCCTTCTTTTCAAAAATTTCGGCTTTTCCCATTTCATCTCTCATCTTTGAATAGAGCTCTAACGCTCTGTCATATTCCCTCAGAGCTTCAATATATTTGCCCATCGCCCAATACGCTTCTCCGGCTCCCTTTCTCAGCTTTGCGGCAGTCTCTAGATTTGTCTTTCTTTTAAGCAATTTTCTATAGAGTTCAAGAGCGCTCTCATATCTGCCTATATGCCTTAAAATCTCTCCCTTTTTTAAAGAGTAATCGCACCTGTCCGCTGAAGATATCTTTTCATTGAGAAGCTCTTCAATCAGTGTGAGGGCGTTTTCATTCGAATAACCCTTTATGTCCTTTTCGATTGTCTTCTTGAGATAGTATATGTATTTCTTTGAATTTTTACTCTTCTTATAATGGTGATAGAGAGTTTCATAATAGGGGAGAAGGTTCTCCGAAAAGAGAGTTTCATAAAGCCTGGCTATTCTTCCGTGAAGACGCACGAGAGTGTTTTCAAACTGCATTTTATATGCGATTTCATGAAGAAGTATGTGTCTGAAAAAGGCTGTCTGGTTTGAGAGAAGAGATATTATCTTGTTTTTTTCGCCTTCCGAAAGGACTACTTTCAGTTTTTTGTCTTTTAAGAGGCTTTTGAGGAGCACAATTTCGAATTCCTTGCCTATGACTGATGCTTTCTGTATTCCGTCCCTTGTGATAGCAGAAAGCGAATCAAGGCGCGATACTATTAGTCTGTCAATGTTTGACGGTATTTCATATTCTGTTTTTTTCAAAACGAGAAATTCTCCGTCCGAAACTATCATGTTATTGTCAACGAGATGAAGAGAGAGCTGTTCAAGAAAGAGCGGGTTACCCTCGCTCTTCTTCCAGAGGAGAGAAACGAGAGAGTCGGATACTGATTTTTTGAAAAACTGCTCCACAAATTCTTTGGCTCCGCTCTCCTAAAAGTTAAAGAGCTTGACAGTCAGTTTCTCCGCCTCCGCCGCTTCAAGCTTTTTAGTCGTTTTGCTCTCTTCTCGGAAAAGGAACATGAAAATTGAGGATGAAAGGTCTCTCTCTCTGATTATAAACTTTATGAATTCAGCGCTTTCATCATCAAGCCACATGGCATCGTCGAAAATGTAAGCCACAGCCTCTTTTCGCGAATTGCTGATGAGAACCTCTTTGACTACAAAGAATATTCCTTCCAGCTTCTCTTTGGCTGAGAGATTTTTAAGGGAGGAGTCCTCCTCCTGAATGAACATGTACTTGAGAAAAGCGGTGAACCTTTCGCAATTTTCTGTGAAATTATTTCTGCAGAACTTCTCAATAAGATTTATTTTAAAAGAATCCGAATCGTAGAGATTGAATGACATTATTGAGGAAAGTATGGTCTTGAATGCGAACATTGATTCTTTTGTTATCGGGTCTGAGCTTGAATAAAAGTATTTAAGATTCAAAAGGTTCACGGATTCGAATGCAAGGCGGGTCTTTCCGGTGCCGCTCTCTCCTATCAGATTTATTATAGAGGGGCGGTCTGTTTTCAGGTTTTTTGAAATGAATTTTGAGATGTCCCCGGTCTCTTTCTCCCTTCCGACAAACGGGGATATGAAATCTCCCTTGAATTTTTCTTTTGATTTTGAGACAGAGTAAACATCGACGCTCTCATTCTTTCCCTTAAGAAAAATGGAATTTACCTTTTTGAAAGCGAAAATCCTGCTCTCATCCTTGATTCGCGAAGAGACGGAGAGGTTTTCGTTTGTCAATGACGCAAGACGCGCGGATGTGTTGACAATATCTCCGATAACAGTATATTCATGCCAGAAAGAGCTTCCAATAAATCCGGCATATGAGACGCCGTAATCTATGCCGATTGCTATTTTATATTCCTTGAGCTCCTCCTTGACTGTCATTGAAAACTGAATGGCTCTGTC
>JAQVDU010000062.1 GCA_028698175.1 bacterium
ATTCCGAAAAGAAGCTTGACCTTGAAAGCAGAAAGGGAAAAGCGCCTGGAGGATATAACTACCCGCTCTACAAGTCGGGCTTGCCTTTCATATTCATGAATGCGTCCGGCACAAACTCGGATATGCGCACTCTTATGCATGAATCAGGACATGCCGTCCACACGGTAGCGGTAAAGGACATGTTCACTTATTTCTACAAAAACACTCCGTCAGAGGTGGCTGAGCTTGCAAGCATGGGTATGGAGATGATAACATACGACAAATGGCGGATATTCTACAGTGACGCGAAGCAGTTGAAGCAGGCGCAGAGAAAGCAGCTTGAGGGTATAATAAGCTTCTTCCCCTGGTGCGCTGTGGTCGACAAATTCCAGCATTACGTATACGCGAATCCTTCAGCTTCCTCCGAAGCTTTGCATTCTTACTTTGAAAATATAGCGACTGAGTATCAGGAAAAATTTTTCGACTGGTCGGGATACAAAGACTATCTTCCCATACTCTGGCAGAAGCAGATTCACATTTTCGAAGTCCCATACTATTACATAGAGTACGGAATCGCGCAGCTCGGAGCCCTTCAGCTTTGGAAAAATTACATGGATGACCCCAAGAAGACCATTGAGATGTACCTCAAAGGCCTATCCCTCGGGTCTTCCGTCTCAATTGCAGAGGTTTACAGAGAGATGGGAGTCTCTTTTGACTTTTCAAAAGAGAAGATGGATGCTCTCATGAGCTTCGCATATTCAGAGTACAGGAAGGTAATCTCTTGACAACATTTGGCTTTTAAAGGATAATCTCGAGATATGCTGATTTCCAAAATTCTCTTTGCTCTCTCTTTGGCATCTTCGGCAGTCCTTCTTGTGCTTGACATAAAGAGGCGCGGGTTGTCCGAGGATAAAAGCCTTTACAGATACACCGCATTTCTGCTTCTTTTGATGCTGTCCCTGTACATGTTTCTGTGCTTCGCCAACTTTGACATTTCCGCTCTCGAGAGTTTAAACAGGGAAAGAAACTGGGGAGGCATACTCGGGTTCAACTTTGCCTTTTCATCCTACACTGTCTTCGGATGGTTTGCTTTCTTTATGCCTTTCTTCATCCTCTATACCGGCCTCGGTTTCATTATGAAAATCAATAACAAATACTTTCCTTTAATCATCTTTGTTGTTTTTCTTCTCCTTGTTCCGATGCTTGCAGGGAACCTTCTCGGAGACGTGAATTCAGCCGGACTCTACGGAGACGCATCTTCAAGGTTCTTCTCCAGATATCTCGGAACAGCGGGACTATCAGTTATAATATTTTTCCTTTTGTTTATAAGCCTTCTTATATTCTCCGAATTCTCTCCGCTGATGGAAATTCTCGCAAAGGGTTTTAAGAGAATAGAGCAGGGAAAGGAGGAAGGGGAAGATGAGAATGAAGACGGCGAAGATTTCAATGAAAATCCTCAGGAAGAGTACAAAGAGCGGGAAGTTATAAAGCCTAAGAAGAAAGAGAAACAGAAAAAAGTCGTCGTCAAGACCGGAGTTGACCCAAACATAGATTATAAGCACCTTATCACAGACGAGTTCAAGCGCCAGTTTTTGGACTCCCTTGAGGATGCCCCGAACGTTACCCTTACCAAGGATGACTCAGAGATCAACGACAACATAAAGATACTGGAAGAGAAGATGAGGAGCTTTCAGGTCGAAGGAAGAGTTATAAACGTCAATGTGGGCCCTGTGATAACCACCTATGAATTTGAACCAGCGCCCGGAATAAAGGTCAATAAGATAACGTCTCTCTCTGATGACCTCGCCCTTGCGATGAAGGCGAAATCGATAAGAATACTCGGACACATCCCCGGCAAATCGGCAGTGGGAATAGAGATTCCCAACAAGAACAGAGTGACCGTCTATCTAAAAAACCTTATGACCGAAAGAGAGTTCATTGACTTTTCTGACCCCACGAGCATAGTGCTCGGTAGAGACACGGAGAACAACCCTATTTACGCTCAGGTCTCCACAATGCCGCACCTTCTGATAGCGGGAACTACGGGAAGCGGAAAGTCCGTATGCATCAACGGAATAATAACGTCAATTTTGTTTAAGGCGCAGCCGGAAGAGGTTAGATTTCTGATGGTTGACCCCAAGAGAATCGAGCTTTCTATATATAACGGAGTCCCACACCTTGAGCGTCCGGTCATCACTGATTCAAAGGAAGCCGTGCTGATGCTTAAGGAGCTCACCCTCTGGATGGATTTGCGCTACAAGGCATTCGCAAAGCTCGGCGTAAGGGATATAATCGAGTTCAACAAGAAGAGCGACAAAAAGAAACCGTACATAATAGTGATAATAGACGAGATGGCAGACCTGATGATGACAAGCCAGAAGGAGATAGAGTCATACATAATACGCCTTGCCCAGATGTCGAGGGCTGTCGGTATACATCTGATACTCGCTACACAGAGGCCTTCGGTGAACATTATCACCGGTTCAATAAAGGCAAACTTCCCCATTAGAATTTCCTTTAAAGTGCCTTCAAAGGCAGACTCGAAAACCATACTTGACGCGAGCGGCGCAGACAAACTTTTGGGAAAGGGCGACATGCTTTACATAGCTCCGCAGAGAGGGTATATAATGAGGGCTCACGGCGCGTTCCTCAAGACGGATGAAGCGACCGCGATAGCCAACCTGTGGGCTGAGACGTACATGAAGAAACTCTTTGAGGGAAGCGTTAAGGATTCGGGAAAACTCGCCAAACTTATAATAGAGAATGAGCTCGTTCAGTGCATCGCGAACCCTTCAAATACTCCCGGCTTTGAATTCAGAATAGAGGAGTTTGTCAGACAGTACTCTGAGGAGCTTGAAATAGAAGCGGAGAAGCTCACTGAAATCCTCACATCCGTGTCTTACCATATACCAATAGAAGAGTCGGGGCTGACAAAGAACTTCACAAGAGACGAAAACGGCGCTGTTGTGGAGAATGAGGAGCTTGACCCGCTCTTTGACGCGGCGAGGGACTTCGTGCAGCTTAAAAAACAGGCGTCAACGTCAATGCTGCAGAAGCATTTCGGGCTCGGATATCCGAGGGCGGCGCGCCTTCTCGACCAGCTTGAAAATGGAGGAATAGTGGGTCCTGCGAACGGCTCAAAACCGAGGGAAGTGTATGACAATTTTAAAGACAACGATTATTAGCATTCTTGCGCTCTTTTCTCTGAATGGATTTTCGGATTATCTCTTCCTCGGTTATGACTCTATTTACGTTCAGGGGTACGTCAAGAGCTGCAAAGACACTCTTTCATGCGAACTTGAATTCTTCAATCTCAAGGTTTACCCTGACCTGACTTTTATCCTTATTTCAAACGACTCTTCATACACCAGCATAAATCATCTTGAAGACAAGCCGCAGCTTTTTTCTCTTCCGGGTCTCTTCACTTCTGATTTTGAGATGGACACCATTAAAAAGGAAAAAGAGAATTTTGTGCTTCTCAAGTCGGATTCCTTCACTGACACGCTCGTTTACAAACCGAAGCAGACTCTCTTTTCAAGCTACAGGTTCACGAGAAACAATTTTCCAATGATTGCTTACTTCACGAACCTCTCTCTGTTCAGGGATTTGAAAGAGAACCTCAAGTAACCTACTTTACCTCTATATTCCCCTCTACAACGACAAGAAATATTTTGCTTAAGCCCTCTTTAAATAAAACTCTCTTCTCTTTTTGCCTGCACCCGGAGCATGAAGAGCATGAGTCAGATTTCATTACGGTCTGCTCCTCAACAGTCATAATTATCTCTCCGTTGGTTTTCTCTCCTCCTGAAAAAGAGATGTCTCCCTTTATCGTCTTTACCCGAAGTGTGTCGACTCCGACGGAATCCATCTGAATATTGATGTCTCCTTCGGTTGTCAGAACGCTTTTAAGAAACATTTTCTCCGGTATCAGAACTTCAAGATTCCCGGAATAATCTCCATCTTCGGATGGAAAACCGCATTTTATCTTAACAAGAAGCGAATCAGGGTTTTCAACGCTGATTTTTACGCTCTCAGCGGAAAACCCCTCTTTTGCGGATTTCACGCAATAGACGAATATTGAGTCATTCTGCGTTGGTTGTATGAGAACGCTGCCTCTTTCAACAAATATCTCTATCAGTGATGAGTCTTTCGCGGCAAGATACATGAGCTCTTCGGAAAAGTCTCTCTTTGCCAAAAGCATTATGAATGAGGCGGCAAGGATGAACAGGATTGTTGCTTTTTTCATTTTTTGTTTTCACTCTCTTTGATTGTTTTTTTAAGGTCTTCCAGAAGAAGAAGAGCCTCGATGGGAGTAGTATTCTTCAAATCCGCATTCGATATTTTTTCTATGACGCTCTTCGTCATTCTCTCATCCTCCGGCTGCTTTTCGCTTTGAAAAAGCTTCAGTTGCGAAACGTTTCTCATCTTCTCCTTTACATTCAGCTCGCTCTCTTTGAGAAGGAGAAGTATGTTCATGGCATTATCGGTTATCTCTGCCGGAAGGCCTGCCATCTTGGCAACCTCGACACCGTAGCTTTCGTCAGTTGAGCCGTCAATGACTTTTCTCAGAAAAACGATCCTGTCCGACATCTTTCTCACCTTTGTGGTGCGATTTTTAAGTTTGCCCAGCTTTGACGAGAGCTCGGTAAGCTCATGATAGTGCGTGGCGAAAAGGGTTTTCGGAGAGAGAGGCGAATCGTGAATATATTCGAGGATAGCCCAAGCGAGAGCAAGTCCGTCAAAAGTGGAAGTTCCCCGCCCGATTTCATCCAATACAAGGAAGCTGCGTTTTGTCATGTTGTTGATTATGTTGGCGCTCTCAAGCATTTCAGCCATGAAAGTGGAGACACCCTTTGAAATGTCGTCGCTCGCTCCTATTCTCGTGAAGATCCTGTCCGTAAGCGGTATCCGGGCATTCTTGGCCGGCACGTACATGCCAAGGTGAGCCATATATATGATTATAGCATTCTGCCGCAGGTATGTCGATTTTCCGGACATGTTAGGCCCTGTGAGAAGAATCACCCTCGTTGATTTATCCATAGAAAGAGAATTGGGCGTGAAGGGCGTGCTTCTGTCAACGTACTCGACCACCGGATGCCTTCCGTCTTCAATGTATATTTCATCCGACTCGCTCATCACGGGCATAACCCAGTCATTCTCATGAGCATTCAGAGCGTAAGAGCATTCCAGGTCCAAATGCGCTATTTCACGGCTGCATTCAGCTACGGATGCGCTGAATACAAATATTCTGTCCACAAGGGAGGCGAACATAGCCCTCTCCATTGCATCAAGCTTCTCCTCTGCGGAAAGGACCTTCATCTCATACTCCTTAAGCTCATCATTTATGTATCTCTCCGCATTCTTCAGCGTCTGCTTCCTCACATACTCTTTAGGCACTTTATCCTTGAATGAATTGGTCACTTCTATGTAGTATCCCATCACAGAGTTGTATCCTATCCTGAGATTGGGAATACCTGTCTTTTTTCTCTCATTCTCCTCCATGGAAAATATGCGTTCGGAAGTGTTATTCGACAGTTCAAGAAGCTCATCGTAGGAAGGTTCGTACCCCTTTTTGAAAAACCTCTCCTTCTCTCCACCCAGAACCTTTTCTCTGTCGAGCGCAAGGTCGACAAGGTCGGATATTTCAAAGAGTGCCGGCTGCAAAAATGATTTTCTTTCAAGAGATATCTCTTTCAGTATCTCCGATACGGATGGGATTAGTTTGAGGGCGGATGACATAAGGACTAGGTCCCTAGGAGTAGCTTTCTTGGCCGCTATCCTTGAGTTTATCCTTTCAATGTCTCCGCTCTTTGAAAGAATCTCTCTTATTTTCTTCGTCTTCTCAATTGCTGAGACGAATATTTTCACTTCGTTTAGAACTTCGTTTATCTCCGGCAATGAACAGTAGGGCGATCTCATCATGCTTCTTAAAAGCCTCGCTCCCATTGGAGTGCGCGTTGTGTCTATCGCATCAATGAATGAGTCCGACTTCTCTCCGTTCATCTTCTCGAAGAGTTCAAGGTTTCTCATCGTCTGATAGTCGACAAACATCCTGTCTTCGAGATTTCTTTGCTTTATCTCGCGAATCTGTGAGATATTTCTGTTCTGGCTCTCCTTCAGATATGCAAGAAGGCCGCCGGCAGCCATTACCGATTCTGCCGGAGCAGAACGCAAAAAATCAGCAGAAAATAAGTTCTTGCCGAAATGCTCCTTCAAGGCATTCTTCGCCTCTTCATAATCAAAGTACGAAGGATCAATTCTTCTTTGGATTGTTTTTGAATCTTTTTCCGAAACATGGTCGCATATGACTTCGCTGACAGACAGCTTCATAAGATAATCGTCAGCCGATTCAAAATCATTGAATTCCACAGCATACATCTCGCCTGTAGAGATATCAGCCACGGCGACGGATGCTTTCGATTCTCCTCTCTTCAGAGCGGAGATGTAATTATTCTCCTTCTCAAAAAGAAGGGATTCCCTCATGATTGTTCCGGGGGTTATAACTTCAACGACTCCACGCCTCACAAGCTTTATGCTGCTCGACGGCTCCTCAAGCTGTTCGCACACCGCGACCTTTCTGTTGGTCTTAACAAGCCTGCTTATGTACTGGTCGGCCGCCTTAACAGGGAAACCGGCGAGAGGGATTTCTTTTCCGGCATATTCGCGAGAAGTGAGCGTTATACTGAGAATTTGAGAGACAAGCTTGGCATCATCATAAAAAGTTTCGTAAAAATCTCCCATTCTGAAAAGCAGAATGGAATCCGAATAGTTCTTCTTTATATCAATGTACTGGTCAAGAAGCGGCGTCGATTCTTTCAATTTACTCCGCCTTCACAACCCAAGCGGGTATTGATTCAGCCTTCTGAAAGACCTTCAGAAAAGTCTCGGCGTCATCCTCGCTCTTGAACTTCCCTATTCTCACCTTGAAAAGCTCCTTATCGGTTATTTTATACGCGTCATATCTCTTTTTTTTGAATTCGTCAAGCATTTTATCTGCATTCTCAGAACTCTTGAAAGAGCCTATCTGAATCGTGTAAAACGGTTCCTTGGAGACAGTGTGTCCATTCTTCTCTTTGGAATAGTATGAAATGAACTGGGACGACGGAAAATCAGTCTGAAAATCCCTGATATACTTCGAACCATTGGAAAGGTCGCCGTAGCGCTCATACAGAGCGATCAAAGAGACGTACGCGAGAGGAGAGAGAAGAGTGTCCTTCGCCGCTATTATCCTCTTGAGGAATAATGCCGCTTTTGATGAATCCTGCTGAAGAGTGTGGTATTTGGCAAGACGGAGCTGGGAGAGGTTATAGAACGGAGAATCGGCGCGAAAATTGACTATCCTGGAGTAGCAGGCAACCGACTTCTGCACATTGTCAGAAAGCTCAGCGGAATAAAAGAGAAGGGATGAGGACGGCTCGATGTTTTTCTTTTCAAGCGAATCAAGCATCATGATGAGCGCCTTAGAATTCCCGCTCTCATAGAGCTCTCTATAACCGGACTGAACCGATAGAATGCATCCGAATGAAATCAGCAAAAGTATTTTTACTTTCATATTTCCTCCGCAGTTTCTCCTTTTAAAGTGATTCCGCGCACCTCATTTATCTTGACTCTGTAAACCCCTCCCCTTTTTACTCTTCCGCTCTTGACTATCACGCTCCTGTTGGAGAGGTCCCTTCCGAAATACTCGTTTTCCGCTCTTGCAGACCGGTTTTCAACCAAAACCTCAACACTCCTGTTAAGCATTGACTGCGCTTTTTCGCGCCTTATCTTGAGCTGAAGGTCTATCATCTCCTTTAGTCTGCCAAGAGCGATTGTCTCATCGCACTGTTCAAGGTATCTCGACATGGTGAATCTTCTTGCGCTGTACCTGTACATGAAGGCGTCATCGAATCTGAGCTCCTCCATTGCGTGCATTGTCTTTTTAAAATCTTCGTCGCTCTCATAAGGAAGACCTGTCATAATGTCCGTTGTGACACAAACAGAAGGCACTATCCGCCTCGCTTCGTCGACTATGCTTTTGAACTTTTCGTAAGTGTACTGTCTGTGCATCATCTCAAGCATTCTGTTCGAGCCGCTTTGAAGCGGAAGATGAAGATGTGAGCAGAGATTTTTGTTCTCAGCCATCAGTTCTATCAGCTTAATATGAATATCCTTGGGATGGGAGGTGATGAACCTCACCCTCAATGATTTGAATTCGTCAAGCACCATGGACAGCAGATGTGTGAAATCAACCCCCCTGTACATGTATGAATTGACGTTCTGTCCCATCAGAAGTATCTCTCTCACAGAGCCGTTCATGGACATTTTTATCTGCCCTATCAAGGATTCGGGAGAGAATGACTCCTCCCTCCCCCTCATAAAAGGCACTATGCAGTATGAACAGAAATTGTTGCACCCTTTGCTTATCGGTGCGAGAAGGGTTATCCCCTGATTTACTTTGATTGACGTATAGTCGCCGTTTGATTCAAGGTCTCTTTTGGAGCGCTTCTCCTTTATCAGATCAGGCAGAAACCTGTACTCTGTCGGAGATACGGCAAAGTCAACAAATTTCGGAAGAATCCTGACTGAGTTGGCAAGACACCCGGCGAGTATCATCATCTTTTTTCTGTTTTTCACTTTTTTTAAAGAGCTCATAAATCCGAGAGCCCGTTTCTCTGCATGCTCCCTCACTGCGCAGCCGTTCACCACAAGAATGTCAGCCTCTTCCGCCGAGGATGCCTTTTCGTAATTTTCAGAGACGAGAAGCGACTCGATTACCTTGGAGTCATAATCATTCATCTGACAGCCGTAAGTCGCCACGAAAAACTTATGTTTCACACTCCATCTCCTTTCCGTCGAATGATTTGTACCTCGCGCTGACCATATCCCCGCATCTGACATTTTTCGAATTCAGCCGGCAGGAAAAATAGGATGATGATTTCCCGAATGCGAAATTCTCTTTTATCTTTTCAATTATTATCTCGTCTTTTGACCCGAAAGATTTTTCAGCGAACTCGAGCTTCTTCAAAGCAGATATCTCCTTGAGAATAAGAAGCTTGTTCTTTTCAGTTGGTTTCTGCTTTTCAAGGTATGACGCAAGAGTGGTTTTTCTCTTTGAATATGAGAAGAAATGAAAATGCGACATCGGAAGAGCTCTCAGAGAATCAGCCAACCTGTCGAAATCCGCGTCGCTTTCCGAGGGAAAATCGTAAATGATGTCCGCCCCGAGGCGCATACCTTCTATTTTTGAAAGCCGCTCAGTCTTTTCGAATATCTCCTTCTTTGAGTGCCTCCTCTTCATAAGCGAAAGAACCTCCTCTTCCGTATGCTGAAGCGGAATATGAATGAACCTAGCCACAGTGCGGTCCCTCTCTATCTCTCCGATAAGCTCCTCATCTATTTCGCTTAAATCGAGAGATGACAATCTGACTCTTTTAATCTGAGTCTCTTTTATCTTTTTTATAAGTTTGGCAAGGTTCATGGTCTCTCTGGAATACCTTCCGATATGAACGCCGGTGAGCACAATCTCCTTCGCCCCCTTTTCCATGAAGTATCCGATGTCTCTCATAATATCATCCAAACTTCTTGATGACTCCGCCCCTCTCATATAGGGAACTATGCAGTACGAGCAGAATCTGTCGCACCCTGTCTGTATGACAACCTCCGGCCTTGTTCTGAATGATGAGGGATTCTTTATTTCCAGGATAGACTCCTGGCTCACGAATTCTGAATCATGCATAAGCTCGTCCGGATTGGAAAGACAGCCGGATATCTCTATTCTGGCGAACGGATTCTCCTTTCTCAGTTTTCTGTAGATGCGCATGAATTCGTTCTGTGCCTTTGAAGTGACTACGCAGGATGCCATAAGTATAAGCTCTGCATCCCCGGGAGAGGAGGTTCTTTTAAATCCTTTGGCTTCATAATCTCCGGCGAGTCTGTTCATAAGCGACTGATTGAGCTTGCAGCCGGTTTCATAAAGATAGTAATTCAAAGGTAAACCTCCCTCAAAAATTCATGGAGAGAAGCTTTCCAATCCTTCATCACGTTAAGACCGGCGTCTTTGAGCTTCCTGTTCTCAAGAACCGAGTATTTAGGCCTTGATACTGCCGACTGCGCCTGGGTTGTCTTGTTGACTTTGACTTTGAGCTTCATGAATGAAGCAATCTCTTCTGCGAATGAGTGCCAGGAGACCTCTCCCTCGTCAGTCGAATGGATTATTCCTGAAACGCCATTCTCAAGCACTACAAGCGTCTGTCTGGCAATGTTTCTGGTGCTTGTAGGAGTCAGGATTTCATCTCCGACAACATCGACAATTTCGGATTTTCCCGCTTTATCAAGGAAAAGCGATATAAAATTGTACCCCTTTGCCCTGCTCGGCGTCTTCCCGTATAATCCGCTTACCCTCATTACAGAGGCGGATGGATTCTCGTATAAAACTCCCCTCTCACCCATGTATTTCGTCATTCCGTAAACATTCAACGGGTTAGCGGAATCGTCTTCAATGTAGGGGCTATTCTTTTTTCCGTCAAAGACGTAATCAGTCGAAAAGTGAATGAATCTTACGTTTCGCTTTCTGCATTCGCCTGCCATTTTCATAGGAGCGTAGTAGTTCATCAGAAGCGGATCTCTGACTGATTTTTCCGCGAGCGGAACGTCAAGAAACGCGGCGCAGTTTATAACCGCGCTGAATCTGTTTTTTATGAAGTTTCCGAATTCATCTGCATAGCGGATATCGAAGATTTCGCGTCCGCCCGAAACAACAGAGTGTTTTTTTTCAAACAGTCTCAGTATATCGCTTCCGAGCTGTCCTGTCGATCCGATAAGAAGAATCTTCATACCAAGGGTATCAGGTCCTTTACAGAATCGGCGACTATTGTGACTTTTAGGTCGCTCTTCTCATAATCATCAATCTTTGTCTCTCCTGAAAGGACCAGAATGGATTTGATCGAAGCATCAACCGCCATTCTCATGTCAGTGTAGAGCCGGTCGCCCACCATTGCGCATTCACTGCTCTCAAGGGAGAAATGCTTTATTATCTCGCTGACCATTCCTGTGTTGGGTTTTCCCACTATCTCAGGCAATCGTCCTGTCAGTTTTTCAAACATGGCTATAAATCCGCCGATGTCAGGAATATAGCCCTCCTCAGTCGGGCATGTGACGTCCGGATGTGTGGCAACAAATCTTACGTTTCTCTTTAAAAGCTGATATGCATTGTCTATCTTTTCATAAGTCAGCGTTTTGTCGAAACCGAGAAGCACGACGTCCGGGGATTCTTTTGAGAATTCAAATCCGTTCTCGAGAAGCTCCTCTTCGAATGAAGGAGTGCCGAGAGGATAAATGGTCCTCACTTTTTCGTTTTTCAGTTTGAGTATCGTTGCGTTGAGAGATGTAAAAATATCCTCCGCAGCGCATTTGAAGCCCATTTTTGTGAGCTTTTTCAGATACTCCTTCCTGTTCTTCGAGGAATTGTTTGAAAGAAATATTCGCCTTACGTTATTTTCCTGCAGCTTTGACACGAAAAGGTCGGCTCCCTCTATAAGTTTTTCTCCGAGATAGAGAGTTCCGTCCATGTCAAAGAAGAAGAGCTTTACCTCTTTTAAGCTATTCCCATTCGATTGTTGACGGGGGTTTTGTTGATATATCATATACCACCCTGTTGACTCCTTTTACTTCGTTTATAATCCTTTTTGAAATCTCGGAAAGTGTCTCTTTTGAAAATCCGTACCAGTCGGCAGTCATGCCGTCCACAGACGTGACAGCCCGAAGAGCGATAACATTGTCATAGGTGCGCTGGTCTCCCATCACTCCAACCGTTTTTACCGGAAGAAGCACTGCAAAGGCCTGCCATATTTTTTCATACTCATTCTTTTCTCTTAAAACCTCAAGATATATTCTGTCGGCATTCT
>JAQVDU010000063.1 GCA_028698175.1 bacterium
CATCTAAAGAAGCATAATTAATTTTATATCATTATCGGGTCTTTTGCAAGTGGTTATGTTCTTTAACTGAAAAAAGGAGAATTATCGATTATCCTATTGACACTCTTTCAAAGAAGCACCGTCCCCAAGTCCCCAAGTCCCCCCCAAGTCCCCAAGTCTCTCTCCATTGTCCTGATTATAATCATCCAATATTAGCACTATGATTTGAGTTGTCAATCTATTTATCAATTAATTTGAAACTGTTTGAATCCTTATCTTATCAGAAGAAGGAGAGAAGTATGCCGGCGGCTACTGCCGAAGCTATTTGTCCTGCAAGATTGGCACCCATAGCATGCATGAGAAGGTGGTTGTGCTTGTCATACTCCCTACCGACCATCTGGGAAACCCGTGCGGCCGCAGGAAATGCAGAAACTCCTGCTGAGCCAATCAGGGGATTCAATTTTTCTTCATTTTTCAAAAAAAGATTGATGAATTTCACAAAGAGCACTCCGCCGACAGTTGAGAAGGCGAATGCGAAGCATCCTAGAAGTAGAACTTTTATGGTCTCCCATGTGAGGAAAAGGTCTCCCCTCGCTGATGCTCCCACAACTACTCCGATGATTATTGTTGAAGTGTCGATAATTGAATTTGCGGCTGTCTTAGCCAGACGGTCTGTCACGCCGCTCTCCTTGAGAAGGTTTCCCAAAAATAGCATGCCGATTAACGGGAGAGATGCAGGCGCAAGCAGTGCGGAGATTATGAATCCTGCTATCGGGAAAATTATAAGTTCGATTTTTTTTACAGTTCTGCCAGATTTCATTCTAATCAGCCGCTCTTCCTTTGAAGTCGCGAGCTTCATTAGAGGCGGTTGAATCACAGGCACGAGTGCCATGTATGAATAAGCAGCCATTGCTATGGGTCCAAGAAGGTGTGGGGCGAGCTTCATCGCCATGTAAATAGAGGTCGGTCCGTCTGCTCCTCCGATTATTCCTATAGCGGCGCTCTCCTCTATGGAGAAGCCGAGATAATATGCGCATAGAAGAGAGGCGAATATCCCGGCCTGAGCCGCGGCGCCGAGCAGGAATGTCTTAGGGTTAGACAAAAGCGCAGTAAAATCAGTCATCGCTCCGATTCCTAGAAATATCAGCGGAGGGAATATGTTTCTGTGGACTGATTCAAAGAGAATATTGAAGACGCTTCCCTCTTCGTAGATATTCACTCCGAGACCATCGATAAAGGGAATGTTTCCTATTATTATACCGAATCCTATGGGAAGAAGTAGCATCGGTTCGTAATTTTTCTTGACTGAGAGGTAAATGAAGACGCATCCGGCAGCCATCATTACCACATTCTGCCAGCTGAGGTGGGAGAAACCGGTCGAATTTATGAAATCAATGAAACTTTCCAGTAGCATAAGATTATGATATCAATTGGGACTTCTTTGTCAACAAAAATCGGAGATTCAGTCCTCGTCCTCTTCCTCATCCGCCTTGTACTTTTCCCCCCTCATTCTCTTCCTTTCCAAAACAGAGAGCACTCTCTTTCTCAGGCGGATTGACTTGGGAGTTATTTCAATCATCTCATCATCCTTTATGAACTCCATCGCTTTTTCAAGAGTCATGGGAAGGACGGGAGTCAGCATTATCGCATCATCCTTTGAAACAGAGCGCATGTTTGACAGACGCTTCTCCTTCGTCGGATTTACGTTGAGGTCATTGTCTTTGTTGTTCTCTCCGATTATCATTCCTTCATACACAGGATCATTGGGCACCACAAAGAGTATGCCCCTAGTTTCAAGGTGAGAGAGAGCGTACGCTATTGCCTTCCCGTTCTTTTCAGACACGAGAGAACCTGTGTGCCTCGTCGGAATGTCGCCCTTATACCTTTCATAACCGTGGAGGTAGCCGTTCATTATCCCGGTTCCCCTTGTGTCAGTCAAGAACTCAGAACGGTATCCTATGAGTCCCCTCGAAGGAATCAGAAACTCCATCCTCACCCTGCCTGTCGAATTTGTAGACATATTGGAGAGTATTCCCTTTCTCTGAGAGAGCTTTTCAGTCACTATTCCCACGTACGAATCTTCAGCATCTATGAATATATGCTCTATCGGCTCAAGAAGCTCGCCGTTTTTTTCTCTCATTATCACCTTCGGTCTGCCCACCGTGAGCTCGTAACCTTCGCGTCTCATTGTCTCAATCAGTATTGCCAGCTGAAGCTCTCCCCTTCCCTTCACATTGTATGCATTCGGAGAATCGCCCTCCTCAATCTGTATTCCCACGTTTTTCAGGGTCTCTTTGAAGAGGCGCTCCTTGAGCTTGCTCGACTGCACATAGCTGCCCTCCCTTCCGGAGAGAGGAGATGTATTTACTGTGAAGAGCATCGAGACAGTCGGCTCGTCAATCATTATCCTCAAAGCGGCCTTCGGATTGTCCCGGTTGCATATTGTGTCGCCTATCCTAACATTGTCAATTCCGGCAAGTATGATAATGTCGCCCTGGTCTGCTCCGTCAATCTCCTTGAGTTTTATTCCCTCGTAGGTCTGAAGGTTCAAGACAGTCAGTGGCTTTATTTTTTCATCGATGTCAATACAGACGAGAGAGTCATTCTTCTTCACTGCTCCGTTTATGACTTTTCCTATAGCAAGGCGGCCGAGATAGTCAGAGTAACCCAGGTCGCAGACAAGCATCTGAAAGACTTCATTTTCAGTGTAAATCGGTCCCGGGATGTAGTTGAGAATAAGGTCAAAGAGGGGTTTCAGGTTTTTGCTTTCATCTTCAAGCTTCTTTTTTGCGACTCCGTCCCTTCCCACCGAGTAAAGTATCGGAAAGTCAAGCTGTTCGTCAGTGGCGTCAAGGGTTATGAAAAGCTCAAATATTTCGTCTATCACTTCCTTTACCCTTGCATCGCTCCTGTCGATTTTATTTATCATTACTATTATCTTCAAATTTTTCTCAAGAGCTTTCTTGAGCACAAATCTTGTCTGCGGAAGCGGACCCTCCGAAGCATCTACGAGCAGAATTGCGCCGTCAGCCATGAAGAGAGCTCTCTCCACCTCGCTTCCGAAATCAGCATGGCCCGGTGTGTCTATTATGTTGATTTTGACTTCATCATAATGGATTGAACAGTTCTTGGCGGCAATTGTTATTCCCCTCTCTCTTTCAAGGTCAAGCTTATCCATCACCCTCTCTTCAATCACCTGATTCTCTCTGAAGGTTCCGCTCTGCCTGAACATGGCATCCACGAGCGTCGTCTTACCGTGGTCAACATGGGCTATGATTGCAAGATTGCGGATTTTGCTGTTGTATGAAATTTTCTTTGTCATAATTAGAGTGTAAATATATCACATATTCTTAATTTTGCAATAGAAATATTGACAATTCGCTTTTAAGTGTTAATATTCACTCCTATGGAAAAGAAGCATATCAAAAGGAATTATACTCTCGGAATATTCAACGGAGTTCTGATGAACCTAGTCGATGCGCTCACAGGTTCATCAACAATGTTGCCCCTCTACCTGAGCACTCTGACCAAATCAAGCGTTCTGATAGGCCTCGGCACTTCATTTCACGATGCCCTATGGCCTCTGCCGCAGATATTCATGGCCCACTTTCACGAAGGGAAGCCTTTTAAAAAGTATGTATATGACAGGACTGCTCTCGTGCGCGTTCTTATGATGTTTGTTCTCGCATTTGTGATTCTTCTGAATCCCCCTTCGGTTCTCTGGATCTTTCTTTCAGCTCTCTTCATATACCATGTTTTCGGAGGAATAGCCGGCCTATCCTTCATGGACGTTGTGGCGAAGACAATATCGCCAGAAAAACTGACTTCATTCTGGGGTCTCAGAATAGCACTAGGCGGAGTACTCTCAATAGGCGGCGGCTTTTTAGTTAAATTCATTCTCAACAGATACTCTTCACCGTTTGATTTCTACCTTGTTTTCATATCAGCCGCTATCATAGTGACTGTCGGGCTCTTTTCTTTCTGTCTGGCTGAAGAGCCGGCTGATTCAACGCAGAAAAAGACAAAGAGTTTCATCGTATTTTTTAAAGACGGAGCAAAGATTTTGTCAAAGGACAGAAACTTCAAGTACCTTTTTTTCGTCAGGGTGCTTCTCGGAATAACTGCGGCTCTAGAACCGTTTTATATGATCTATGCGGTGCGGGAGCTCGGTATGAGACCGTCTTCCGCAGGATTCATGATTGCAGCAAGAATGACAGGTCTTGTCTCGTCAAATTTTCTCTGGAATTACATAGCAAGAAGAAAATCCGTCCGCCATGTCCTTGTCGCCGCAGGAGCTGTGGGAATAATACTTCCCGCTCTTGCATATTTTTCCTTTTTCAACAAAGCAACCCTTTATGCACTATTCTTCTTTGCCGGAGTTTTTTACTCCGGAATACAGGTCGGAAGCCCTTCGCTTCTGCTGATAATTGCTCCTCATGAGAAGAGGCCCACATACATCGGGTTTTTCAATACTATGATAGCCCCGGTTTACTTTGTTTCTATAGTCCACGGCGCTTTGATAGACATGTTCTCTTTTACAGTGCCGTTTATCATAGCATCTCTTTCGTCAGCGGCCGGGTTAGCCGCGGCTCTCAGGCTTAGAAAAATGAAATAGCTATCTCAGAAGAAGAATCTGCCTTGTAAACTCTCTTCCCCTGTTTTTGGATTCAAAAAAGAACTATCCGTTTGAAAGCGGAAGAGTCACTGTTTGAGGGTTCTGCGTTATTTTACCTCTCAGTACGGTTCTTCCGGAAATGTCATAAACAAAGTACTCATCATTCATGTCGAATCCGCTCAGTAAGAGCGTGCTATTCTTTATAAAAATCCTCGGCTCCTCAAATTTCTTTTTAAAAAACAAATATGTAAACTCCTCATTTGTTCCAGTGTAACAGAAAGCTCCCGGAACTACAATATTGTCTATATACGCTCCTTCATATTGACACACATCGTCCTCAGAATAAAACTCAAAAGACAGCTTTGTGTTTTTTCCCTGAAAAAGAGGATAGTCTGCCGCGCTGAACATATACCTTTTGAATGTTCCCTCCCTGCCCGAAAGAGTGATGACCGGCTGGTACAGAGTGTCGGAATTAAGGTATACGACAATGTAATCCATTCCGCTCTCTATATCGATGAATGCGTCAAATCCGAGAAAGCCGAGAGTGTCGAAAGAAAACGAGTCAGTGTATGCTCCTGTTATGTAATTTGACGGATAGGTTGGCGAGGATTCGCTTCCGCAGAAGTAAGAGTATGTCCCTGAGGATGCTCTGTTGGAACTGATGTGGAAGTAAGCATCTCCTGAATCCACTTCAAGCTCCCTGAAATCTTCAAAATCCATGTAGGAAGGGTTGTCATTGGCGGTCAATAGCCTGCTTACAGTGAAGAAATCTCCACCGGAGAAAACCATGAAATCGAATGAAATCAAATCAGAGGGCGTATTCACTGTAAAAGGAAGTGAGAATGAGGCGGCGCTGACGTTTGCAAACGTATCAAGCAAGACTGTGTCGTTTTCAAATGTCATTTTCACACCCGCTAAAAGATTCTTATTAAACATTTCAATGCGGAATTCACCGTTTTCACTCTGAAGATAATTCTGCTTGTCAGGAAGCACTCTTACTTTAACGGACTCTCTGAGGTTTTTACCGTACTGGAGAGAGAGGGTGTCCGAACCGATGACAATGGGAACTTTTGAGTTATTGAGAGGTTCATTAAAGAGAATAAGAGTGAAAGTGATGTTTGTGTCTCCCTCTGAAATCATCATAAGAGTATCCGGATCAATGCAGTAAAGAGTGTCCGTAATCTCCAATACGGACACAGAATATTCTGCAGAAGTATCCGTTAAAAGAGAGACGCTTAGAAGCAGTGTGTCTCCCTGCATTCTCACAAATTCATAGTTTGTAAGATAGACGTTCTCAGCAACTGCGCTCTGCGGATAAACAACCTGCCTTTCATCCGACACGTCAGGAGTTTTGATGTTTATTTCAAGAGAATCAGAATCGTCAATCCTTGAGAAGAAGAGATTGTCGTACGGGTAGAGAACCTTGCTTTCAAGGAGAGTGTCCGAGCTTATGCTCACAAAGACAGAGTCCTCAACGTCTATGGTCAGAGCCATAATACCGTTTTTATAGATCGGTTGCTGAACATCAAGATTTGAAACTGGCCGGCTCAAAGACAAACTCACCATAGGGTCGCCGAAATAATTGAGTGTAAAGAACTGCCAGCGCCAATCGTTTGACTCGGATATCTCATAGGAAAATTCCTTGAATACGTTGTTTAATGCCTGAGCGGGATTGGAAGTTTCATTATAGAGGTTTTTGTAAAAATAAAGATTGTAAAGGTCCCCGGTACCGAATCCCGGAAAGTATGGGGTGTACCACCCGTACCTTGAATTGCCTATATAGTAGCCTCCTCCGTTTGAAAGAAGAAAGTGGACTCCGATGCAGTCGTGGTCATAACCGGCGGAAAGGCATGACAGAGAGTACATGAAAACCGGAGAGGGATTGGTGAGCGCGTCCATATCCGCAAGAGTGGCGTAGCCTGTGCCGCTCTGAATCGCGTTGTAATTGCCGTGTCCGTCATGAGACACGAACCTTGGAGCCCTGTTTATCGCTTTGGTGAATGTAAAGACGCTGAGGTTGCCTAGGGATTCAAAAAGGCGTTTGATGGGAGACGTTATAGGAACAAGGCGCGCCATGTTGTCCACGTGTATACCGCCGTCCGTGTTGACGTCAAGCATTGATGCCACTCCCAGAAACGTATCAATCGATATGCTCCGAAAACCTTCTACTTTGTTGAGAAAGTTTAAAACGTCTGCGGAGTTTTCAACCGGAACCCTTCCAAGGAGAATGTCCGGAAATATGTCAGCAGAATCCTCAATCTCGCCGTAAATAGTGTCATTGTCATCATTCCATGTACCGTCAAGACAGGAATAGAATTTATCAGTCAAAATTATCTGGTCGCTTTCTGAGAGCGAAGGCGTAATTATAAGAGGCACGTATATTCCAGGTATGTACGAAGCCGGACCTCCAAGGATGACCCCTTTGAGTCCGCTGTTTTCATACATGTATTTTATGTAATTTCTTATATTTTCAACAAAGGAGTCGGTTGAGGCTGTCAGTCCCATTATGTCTCCGATGGAGAGAATCTCAACCTGATAATCCGGATAAAATTCCCGATAGGGCTCCCATACCGTCTTTAATGAATCCTGGGTGATAATGAGTATGCTCTTTTCGTAAGTATCTGGACGAAGTTTACTGATCAAAGAGTATTCAATTATCAACTTCCCATCCCTTTTTATTACCTCATCATGCTCATACAGATAATCTGAAATATATCCATATATAATGGTTTTATTCCCTGAGTATCCGATTTTTATTTCAAAATCCTTTTCCGGCAGCCTGCTTTTATGGCTTATAAGTTTTGAACGGACTTTTGAAACTGATGTTTTCGGCAGAGGATTTTCCCCTGCTACTTTGCGGGCATCAGGCATGGATTTTCTTTCAGACTCTTCGAAAGAGCATCTTTTAATAAGAACTTCTCCGTCTATTTCGTATCTGAATTTTTGAGCAGGCATAATTATAGACCCTTCGCTCATGAAATAATGATAACCGTCATTGAAATTTGCCGTCAGCGAATTGTAATCCGTATTGCTGTTTATCGGAATCACGAGCGTGTCAGAGCATATAAAGGTGAACGAGAGAATAAAAAGCAGAAAAACAGAGATTCTTTTCATCAGGCCTCCATTGTTTGACCAATTATAACAGATGAAGACCTAAAATGCAATTATCTGCCGGTATATGAAACCATTCTTGATAGTGAGCCTGATGGAGCTGATGACAATCCTGAAATGAATTCGTCTGCTATTGATTCATCTGCCTTTGCCGAACTGTTTTCATAGACTGCCTTTCCTTTGTTCATAGACATCGAGAATGAAAATGCAAAAAGAAGAAGCATCGCCAGGCCGAAAGAGAGTTTGAATATCAAGCTCTGTTTTGCAGTTTTAAAATTCATTGTTTTTGTTAAAATTCGCGAGCAGAGAGTTTCCGGAACATCTTTCTCGATAAACTTCATTTCATTCTTTATAAAGGAATAACTCTCATAAATATCTCTGCAGTCTTTACACCCAAGCAGATGCTCCTTTACTGCCGCATAATTTTCTTCGTCAAGTTCATCATCAATGAACTTTGAAATTTCAATGGGTTTGTAATGGTTCATTCTCTCTCCTTTGATATCTTCTTTGATTGCAGTTTTTTGAGGTTGTTTTTAATATTCTCCCTTGCTCTGTAAATCATCGATTCAACGGCCTTTTCAGAAACGTTCATGATGGAAGCAATCTCCTTGTACTTTAAGCTCTCTTTCTGCGACAGTATGAATGCGGTTTTTTGATTCTCCGGGAGCATGTCAAGCGCCTTTAGCGCAAGAGCTTCGCGCTTTGAATCTCTTTCTTTTTGCTTGTCGGACCCTTCGTCCTCGACATCCGCTGCATCTTCAAGATTTGTGAGTCGCGCGTCCTTTTTGTGTTTTCTTAAGTAGGATATGGAAGCGTTTACCGTTATTCTGTAAATCCATGTCGAAAAAGAGGACTTGAATTTAAACTCCGCCCCCTTTGTGAAGATTGTCAAAAATACTTCCTGCGAAATGTCTTCGGCAGCATGAAACTCGGTCACATATGAATAAGAGAGGTTAAAGACCATTCTTGAGTACCTATCAAAGAGCTCTTTGAATGCCTTATTGTCTTGATTTGATACAAGAACTATAAGCTGACTGTCGGATAGAGAGGAATAATCCATACAGGCGGGCGGAGCAAAAGCTCCGCCCTCTCTCTGTGTTTTATTTACCGCAATCTCCGCAGTCTGCTTTACTGCTATTTCCGCCGCATCCATTATTCATACCTTTGCCGTCTTTCATGCCCATGCCCATGCCCATGCCCATTCTCTTCATGTCAAAAAACTTCTGTTGGTCTTTTGTGAGAACTTTCCTTATTTCAAAATGGTTGGTTATTCTTGCCTTTTCAAGCTCGGTTTCAATTTTCCCGAGCTCTTCAACCGCTGATAAGGCCTTCTTTTCGTCAATGTTAATCTGCATTGCTTCATGAAGGTCAATCATCTTCAAAGCTCTTTTATACTGAAGTTCTGCCGCTTTTTTCTGATGGTTGATCTGAATCTTTTCGATTTTTGCGATCTGTTCTTCGCTTAAATCGGGAACGTTCATTATACCGCCCTGCTGATGATTCATCATTCCCATCCCGTCTTTGTTCATTCCGAAGTTTCCATTCTTTGCAGTGACCGGCATTATCAGCAATAAAGCGACCGATGCAAGAATTCCAAATGTGGTCATAAAACGTTTCATTGTGCCTCCTATCTGTTATTATTTGTTTTGCTGAAATTTTTAAGATGCTGGGTCCTTCTTTCGAGGAATTCGATAAGCATCTTTCTTTCTGCTTCCGGCAGTTCGTTTCTAAGTTTTATCATGTTTCTTACAATATTTTTCTCAAGTTCCTTCTGAATGTCAGAAATTGATGCAAGAAGCGAATCAACCGTGTGTGTGTCAGGATTCTCGCTTTTCAGAACTCCGAAAAGCTTGTCTCTTGCATTCTCTACTGCGAATATGTAGGGCTCGTTTGATTTGTTGACTGAATCCATCATCATTCTGAATCTTTCAAAATGCTCTCCCTTTCCCTCAAACTCCCGAGGGGGACATGGAAATTCAGGTTTGTGAGTGTTAATGTAGATTATAGAGGATAAAAAACCCACATTCACACCCACACTCACAGCCAGAATTATGTACAGAATCTTCTCTTTCATTTTTTCTCCTTTTGCTCTTTTAGACGCCCCCCACTCAAAAATCCCTCGCTCTTATATAGGGACGGAGTATGGTTTATACCTTTTTTTATTTTTTTAACTTGTTGTATAAAGAGATGATAGTGAAATATTTTAAAGTTCTAAATAAAGTATTTTTATTTATTTGTTTGAAAGAAAGTCCTGCTTCATCACGAAGCTTCACCAACAACTCGTTCCTTAATGCCAGATTTTTCTTTAATGATTCCAAAGTAATTTCATTCTGCTCCAAGAAATCCTTAATAACATCTTCCTCGCTTTTGAAGTTTGTCTCGATCCTCATATTGGGAGAAAGATCTTTATTTTGTTCACTTCTTCTGTTGAATTTTTTTTCTATTGCTTTTTCAAAATCCTCCTCTCCAATAACATCTCCAAACTTTGTTTTAACGCAGGGCATATTTTTGCGAGCCCATTCATTCATTAATTGATTGAAATTATTCTCATCTTCAAACAAATCACGAACGAATTTTCCTTCTATCCAGTCCGTTTTTTCTTTTTGGAAATATAAATTGATTGACGAGAAACTATAATCATGTCCGTCTTTGACAATACCAGCTCTGAGAGGGTTTAATAAAACATAGACCAAAGCAATTTTGAGATAGCTATCATTTTGTATTATCTTTGAGTAGTACCTGTCCTGAAAGACGTATCCGCGTGAATTATTAACTCTCCTGTAAAATGACGCAAATGTTCCGTTCACGTCTCTCATAAATTTATCCATATTTTGATTTGTGTTTTGGAGTATCAAGTGATAGTGATTATCCATAATACAACATGCCAAGACCCTTACTCTGCGCAACTTTGAATATTTTTTTAACAGAAACAATAGGTGTTTTTTAAATTTTGGATCTTTTAATATCGGCTTACCGTCAAGAGCGCGGCATGTAATATGGTGAAAAGCACCCGCAAAAGTCACTCTTGCTTTTCTCATTTTTACACCTCCAGAAAATATAAACCATACTCCGTCCCTAAAGATAAAGTACGGAGAGGCCGGGATTTGAACCCGGGGTAGCGGTATAACCACTACAACGGATTAGCAATCCGCCGCCTTAGACCGCTCGGCCACCTCTCCGTGACTCGTTCCCATTATAAGGAATCGAAAAAAAATGTCAATTAAAATCTAAAAATAGAGCTCAAACTCGTAAGGATGAGGCCTCTTGTTCATCTCCAGCCCCTCTCTCTCTTTATAATCAATATAAGCTTCAATCATCTGTTTAGAAAAGACTTTACCTTTTAAAAGAAATTCATGGTCATCTTTTAAAGCCTGAAGTGCTTCAAAGATGGATGTAGGGCATGAATCGACCTTGTCAAGTATCTTCTTGTCAGCCTTTTCCATATTAAAATCAAAGGGTCCGAAGTTATTATCTTTCAAGGAAATCTTGTTTTTTATTCCGTCCGCTCCTGCCATAAGCATTGCCGCGCATGCAAGATACGGATTTGCGGTCGCATCCGGCGGACGAAACTCTATTCGCTTCTCATTTTCGCTGGTTGCATACTTAGGTATTCTTACGGCAGATGACCTGTTGGCAAGAGAGTAGAAGAGCTTTACAGGTGCTTCAAATCCGGGAACAAGCCTCTTATAGGAGTTTGTAGAGGGATTGGTGAATGCCAAAAGTGCTTTTCCGTGCTTCAGAAGGCCAGCCACATAGTGTTCGGCAAGCTTTGAGAGACCGCCATACTCCTTTCCGAAAAAGAGATTTTTCCCGTCTTTGAAAATATGTTGGTGGTAGTGCATTCCGGTTCCAGGCATATTATACATAGGTTTGGGCATGAATGTCGCAGACATATTGTACTGATAAGCTATCATTTTAATAAAATACTTTATGATTTGAACATTATCTCCCGTTTTTATCAATGGATATCTCTTTATCTCAATTTCATTTTGTCCTGCTCCCACTTCATGGTGATGGTAGATAAGGTCTATTCCATAATCAAGAATTATCTTTGAAATTTCCTGTCGCATCTGTTGAAATTTGTCTTTTGGGGGCATTGCATGATATCCCTGCTT
>JAQVDU010000144.1 GCA_028698175.1 bacterium
GCCATCTAAAGAAGCATAATTAATTTTATATCATTATCGGGTCTTTTGCAAGTGGTTTTGTTCTTTAACTGAAAAAAGGAGAATTATCGATTATCCTATTGACACTCTTTCAAAGAAGCACCGTCCCCACCGTCCCGACAAGTCAATCCCTTTCCGATACTTAGATATGGCAAAACCTGTTGTCCATAGAAATTAAAATCTCAGTATTTTTTTGCTTATAAATTCTTTATCATCCTTAACCAAAAGAAAATAGACTCCTGAGGCAAGATTTTCAGTTGGTATATCTTTTTCAAAAACTGCCTCTTGAACTGAAAACTTCTCCTTTCTAATGGTATTGCCGCAAACGTCCTTTATTTCCATAGTGTAATCGCCCTTGTCAAAGTTTCTCAGCTTCATCTTGTAAAGACCTCCGGAGAGCATTTTAAGGTCAAAGAGCACTCTCGTTTCTGAGACGTTGGGCAAATCAATTTCATCGGGTTCGTAATCAACATGAAAAATCCACAATCCTGTGCCAGGGTCATTTACATAAAGTCGTTTTTTTGCTATTGCCGAAGAGAATGTTTTGTAATGCGTATCGAATGTGTCAAGAAGCGCAAGATAACCATTTTCAACTCCAAAAAGCTTGAATCCTCCCGAGCCGCAGCAGAGATATATGTTGTGATTTAAAAATTCAATGTATTCAATTTCAGTTCCCACAAAGACCGAATCCCTTATCTCAATTGTTGCGCTGGTTTGCAAGTATTCCAGTATGTATAGCCATCCGTCATTTGTGATGGCAGCCACAGATGACATATCCGAAGACATTTTCGTAATGTATTTTGTCATAAAAATAGTATGTTTTATTTCCATAGAGTCAGGGTCATAATCTTTTGTATTGCTTGTATTGAGCGTAACAATTTCTCCGTTATCTGTTGCGAAAAAAAGCAAATCCTCGTCGGAAGAAATGTCGGTTATGTTGTAACTCATGGTAAATTTCGTAAGAGAGCTATCCTGAGCAAAATTATCTGCGGAACATACATAGAAAGTTGTTTCTCCATCTTTATACAATTGCAGTACACTAAAGAATATTGTATTTCCTGCAATATCTATTTTTGCCAGACAAGGATTAAATTGGTATAAACGTTTTACTAATATCGGAGAAGACTGTGAAATATCATAAATTTCAAGAAGCGAGTATATTTCATCCATATAGTATGATATACTAGAATACTCTTTGAGAACGAAAAGGTATTTCCCGTTCTCTTCGAAATCCAATATTCTCCAGCTTCCTCTCTGTGCACTGCCTGCATCTATTGTGCCGATTTTACTGTAAATGAAGTCCCCGTCTATTTTGACAATTGCTATACTGCCCGGCAATTGACCTAAATATACTCTATCGTCATACGCTGAGATTTTTTCGAATATTTTTTCCGAATACAGAGAAAATCTGAGCTTCATTTCGTACAGATAAGATGAGTAAAACTTAAAATTGTCTCCCCCCACAAGAAAGAGTCTGTTAGAGTCAAGAGACACCTGATAAACAGATGATCCCGTTTGATACTGTGTCATTACGATGCTGTCTTTGTCTGAAATGTCATATATTTTAAGCTCGTTATTTTTAGTTGTGACCAACGCATTGCCGAAGCATTGCAAAGTTGAAACACGGTCGTTTATTGTTATGGGCAAGCTTGTTGATTTGTCGGCATATATCTCTATCCGATCTTTACCTGCAATATAAATATAACCGTCTCTGTATGAAATATCATGAGGAGGATTTATGTCTTTCAAATAAACTTGTTTGGGGTTTTCAAAGTCCGCAATGGAATAAACAACCATTACTCCGCCATAAATATCGTACCAGCCGCCGTATTCGTAGTAATATGCGCTTGCATAAAGCCGTGTGCCGCCAAGGGCGATTCTGACTGCATAGTAATTCGAATAAACGGTAAATTCCTTTACAAAAACCGGATTATGAATATCTAAAATTTTGTATATGTATATTTTTCTAAAGCCTGCAAGGTAAAGATATCCTTTTGTAATGCAGATGTCTTCTGCTGAAATTCCGATGGTCGATATTAAAATCATATTCTCCGGATCTGTAACGTCATATATCCTTGTTCCCAAATCCTCTCCGGAAACAAAAAGATAGTTATTGTATGAATATATGAGTGATATCTCGCTGTCTATAAATGTTCTTCCTAATCTTACAGGAGAATCCGGATTTTTGGTGTTGTATGCAATAATAGAATTGAGTGTTGCAACGAACGTCAAAGTGTCTTTGTGAGTCACATTATTGTAGGAGCCTTCAAAGCAGGTTGCCTTAAACTCAAGACTGTCGCAATACTGAGCTGACAATAAAACTGCCCCCATTAAAAGAATCAAAGCTGACAGAAAAATTCCTTTAATTGACGACATAGGGTGGGGTATCATTTTTATCACGTTTTTCGATTGTTTTTTTTCAAAATCTTACCCATCACAATCTCCTTCAGCACTGCCCATAATTTTTTATATTTTATCACTCCAAGGTATGAGAGTCAAGAGATCTTGAAAACAGGTATCGTGTACAAGGTATGACTATTCCGGAGGGTAACATTTCCTCAAAAGAATTGTTTTACGGAGGGGTTTGCTTTTTTTGCTTTTCCCAGTTTCTTCGATAGACGATATACAAATATGACTCAACGGGAATTGTGAAGGATGACATGTTTTTTGGGAATTCGTAGCGGATTCTCTTTATCCTCTTTCCTCCGACACCCTCCTGCATCATAATTGAGGCGATATTTTTC
>JAQVDU010000145.1 GCA_028698175.1 bacterium
GAGCCTTTGCTTCAATCTGTCGCACCCTCTCTCTTGTGACGTCAAGTATTTCGCCCACCTCTTCGAGAGTCCTCGGGTATCCGTCCTGAAGCCCGAATCTGAGCTTTAAAACAGTCTGCTGGCGGGGAGTGAGGTCTGATAAAACCATGTCAAGCCTCTCCCTGAGCATTGAAAGCATAGCGTGATACTGAGGAGATTTCTGGTCTACGTCCTCTATGAAATCGCAGAATATTGACTCATCGCTGTCGCCGATGGGCTTGTCCAGAGAGACAGTCTCCTGAGCTATCTTGTAAACGCTTTTTATCTTGTCAAGCGGAATGTTGAGCCTCTCCGCCACGTCCTCCTCTGTGGGTTCCCTGCCGAACTCCTGCATCAGGGCGCGGGTCGCTTTAACTACCTTGTGCATAACCTCGATCATGTGAACAGGGACCCTTATTGTGCGAGCCTGGTCAGCTATGGCTCTCGTTATCGACTGCCGTATCCACCATGTTGCATAAGTTGAGAATTTGTAACCCTTCTGGTAATCGAATTTCTCCACAGCCTTCATCAGCCCTGCATTTCCCTCCTGGATCAAATCCATGAATTCAAGGCCTCTGTTAGTGTATCTCTTAGCAATGGAAATCACAAGACGCACGTTTGCCCGTATCATTTTCTGCTTGGCATTGTTCAGCGTCACTTCATACTTGGTGAGATTATTTATTATCTCGTCGAATTTTTCGTTATCGCAACCTATCTCCGACTCCATCTTCTTTATGCACGACTGTATGTATTCTATCTCTTTCTTCACGTTGATGAAATCTTCCCTCTTGATGTTCCTCTTTTTGTATTTTATGGGCACGTTTCCCTTGGCGTCGCAGATTCTCATTATGTCGGAAATCGATGTATCGAACCTTTTCTCTATAAGCTTGAACTTCTGATTGTGCGTGCAGAGGTCGCGGTGCATCGACTTGTATGAGCTGATGAGTTCATTCAGCTGCATCGAGTTGACCTGCATCTCCTGGACCTTGTCTATAAGATTCGAGTAGATTTTCTCCATCTTTTTATTTCTTTTTTCTCTGTCCGATTTTTTAAGTCTTGAGTATCCCACCTTCTCCTGCTTTATCTTTTGTATGTCCTTTTTAATGTCTTCAAATAGCTTCTTGAGCTTCTGATACTTTTTTTTCTGAGAAAGCTCATTGGAAATGTTGGGGTCCTCAATGTGAAAATACTGGTCGATTGATTCTTCCTCGTCAATCACTCTGTCATAAAACTCCTCTATTCTGTCAAATGTCTTGTCAATCATGAATAGGTTGGATATTATTCCGCGCCTTCCCTCCTCCATCACCCTTGAGATTGTTACCTCCATATCCTTTGAGAGAAGCTCTATCGATTTCATTTCCTGAAGATACATTCTCACAGGGTCGTCATATTTGACTCTCTCGTAAAGGTCGCTCTTCTTCTCGGGATCTATCCTGTGGGAAGGCTCCGGCTGCTGCTTTTCGTTGTCATCCTCTGTCAGAACTATGCCCATCGTCTGCAGACGGGTTATAAGAGAGTCGATTTCATTGACTTCGAAATCTTCGGGCAGGAGGCTGTTGAGCTTGTGATACGGAAGCTCGCCGTTCACCACGGCTTTTTTGATGATTGAATTTATGATATTTTCGATATCGCTCTTTTTCTTGGCATCAGAAGCCATTTTACCTCCCTCCTTTTATTTTCTTGACCATCAAAACTCTCATTTCCATCAGCCTGTCCTTTTCATCCTCATCTGAGGCGTTCTTTATTTTTATGTCAATATCCTCAATGCGCTTCATTATTCTCTTTTCTTTGACTATCTCAAGAATTTCGTTTATTTTCCTTTCGTCCGGTTTCTGCTCCAGATAGTATGTCATCCGCTTTATAATATAATCTTTTAAATATTTTATTTTATCATTTTTGATGAATAAGTCAATATTGTCATCCTTAGATTCAAGCGAATTGCATATTGAAATGAAGGTTCCCTTAAGGGGCAGGTCAAGAAAATCCGCCTCCTCGACCTCAGAGCAGAGCTTCTTGCAGAGAGCTTTGTCGGAGAGCATTAATGCTATTATCTCATGGTATATGTTGGGAGATGACAAATCGGCGCTCTTTTGCGTTGTTTTTATTTGTTTTTCGGAAATCAGAAATCTCTCCGAGATGCGAAGTCTATCGGCCGCTCCCTTCGCGTAGAGGTTTCTGGTCACGTCGTCTTCTATGTTCTTTACGGAATCAATCACATATTTTACGAAGTGTTTTTTCGCCAGCATTTCGTCATCTTCCTTGCTTTTGAAATACTCCTCGGCGAAATGCATGAAATCCGTTCTTCCCGCTTCAATGTAAGAAAAGGAGATGCTTCCGTTCATCTTTTTTACGAGTTCGTCCGGGTCCTTAACGCTCTTGTCCGAAAAGACGCTCACGATGAGGCCCTCTTTCAGGAGAATCGGTATCGAGCGCATTGTGGCGTTTCTTCCGGCTTCGTCTGTATCGTACATTATCACAACTTTCTCGCATGTTTTTTTGATTATCTTCGCCTGCTCCGGAGTGCACGCGGTACCAAGCTGTGCGGCTGAGTTGTTGACTCCCGCTTTGAAGAGAGATATGAAATCCATGTACCCTTCAACCAGCACAAGAGCGTTTTTTTGAGATATTGCCTGCTTGCTCAGATGAAGTCCGTAAAGAAAATTCCCCTTCTTGAACGCTGAAGTCTCCTGAGTATTGAGGTATTTCGGATTGCCCTCTTTGATTATTCTTCCGCCG
>JAQVDU010000146.1 GCA_028698175.1 bacterium
TTGTTTTTAATAGTGGAGGAAAATATTCGTTCGAAAAGCGTGAAATTGTGAATTGCAGGAAAGCAGCACTGACATTGGGTTTTTTAAAGAAATTTAATAATGAAATATTTTATTCCGTCGGCTCAGACGTTTACGGATACAATGATTACTTTTACTTTTTTGGAACTAACGGGAAAATCAAAATCCCGACAGATGAAGGAGATCTGGCAGTATCCTATGAAATAAACAACAGGTATTTCAACGGAGGATTGTACAGACAGATACTAAGAAAAAACAATTCTGCGATAACATTCAAATTGAATTATAATGAGCGGACGGGCATTGCGTATACCAGGAGGATTGGGAACAGGACATATACAACATTTGCCGAGATTTGGGTTCATCCGTTTTTCGAAATCAATTCTTTCGTACCGGAAATCGTAAACATACTTCCGGAGGCATCAATCATGCTTGGTGCAGTATATGACAGAGAGGATTTTCTGTTCGGATGCGAAATTGGCTCCGGTTATCACTCCGGAATGAAAGTCAGAGCTAAGGTCGGAATGAGGTTGTTTAAGGTGCTTGTCGGAGAGTTTGCATACCAGCTTAATCTCTATTACCGTGATAGTTTTAATTCATACGGTTATGACATTTTCAATCAGGATTTTTCCGCAAAGGCAGGAATAACTTTTTAAGACATACAGCATTTTTAAAAGATTGGGAGACGGAGATCGGATTCTTTCTTTCTCATACATCACGGCATCAGATGATATTGACAATGGCTCAGGATGGAGTATTATTTAAATGCGGCAATGCAAAAGCATGCCGAGGAACTAATTTAACAAAAGGAGAACCGATGCGCATAGTCTGTTAACTGATAAAGGCAACTTTAACATTAACAGGAGATATTATGCCGTCGGTTACATTCAATTCGGTTTCATTTCACTATAAATCACCATACAGGGAAGTCTTCACCAATCTCAGTCTTGACATAGATTCGTCATGGAAGTGCGGACTCACTGCGAGAAACGGGAAGGGAAAGACGACTCTCTTAAAGCTGATACACGGGGAATTGTCGCCCGACAAAGGGTTTGTAAGCTCACCCCTAAAAACATTCTTCTTCAATCCTGTCTCTGCAGAGATTCTTTCTGACGAGAATGCGGCAGATGTTGCGCTTGATTTTGCAGGTCCCTACAGGGCGATGGAGAGAATGATGGCTGAGCTCTCGATGAAAGAGGATATGGAATCACTTAAGAAGCACGAAGAGGTGAGGGAGGAGTATGAACGCGCCTGCGGCTACAGGATACGCTCCTCCATCATAAGGGAGGCGGCGAAGCTCTCATTGCCGGAGGACCTTTTAATCAGGCCCTTCTCGTCACTCTCCGGAGGAGAGAAGACAAAGCTTCTTATCGCTGCAATGGCGGCATATGACGGAGGGTACCTTCTTCTGGACGAGCCGACAAACCATCTCGACATGGAATCAAGGGAGCTTCTTGCAGAGTATCTTTCTGGAAAGAGGGGCTTCGTCGTGATTTCGCACGACAGGTACTTTCTCGATTTGTGCACGGACCACACGATAGCCATGAACAGGGAGAGCATAGAGATAATAAAGGGAGGATATTCTGTCTGGAGGGGAGAGCACGAAAGAGTCATAAAGAGCGAGATTGCGCAGAACGAAAACCTCGGAAGGGAGATAAAGAGCTTAAAGAGGGCGGCTGACGAGAGGAGAAAATGGGCTGACTCAAAGGAGGAGGAGGTGTCGAGCGCCGGAGACAGAGGTTACGTAAGCCACATGTCGGCAAAGCTGATGAAGAGGGCCCTAAACATAGAGAGAAGAATGAATGAGAATATTAGAAGGAAGGAGGAGCTTTTAAAGGATTTTGAGAAGAGGCGGGAAATAAAGGCTGAGAACAGGGATGACGTGAACGTCATACTGAAGGCGGCGAATCTGTCATTCGGTTACGAAGGAGGGAGAGTAATAGACAACCTCACGTTTTCGGTAAAGAGGGGAGACAGGGTGGCTCTTATAGGCAGAAACGGGTGCGGCAAGACGACGCTTCTGAAGCTGATTCTCGGAGAACTTGAACCTTCGAGCGGAAGCATGCGCCTCTCCGGAAGGGCAAAGACTGCATATGCGCCGCAGGAGCCGGTGCGAAGGAGCGGAAAGCTCGAAAAGATTCTTGAAGAGGCGGGGGCGGACAGGGTAAAGTTCTCGCAGATTACGGGTTCGATGGGTATTGAGAGAAACATATTCGAGTTCGACCTGGCAGACCTGAGCGACGGAGAGAGAAAGAAGGTGGATATAGCGCTCACGCTTATGGAGCCGGCAAACCTTTTAATCTGGGACGAGCCGCTCAATTCGCTTGACGTGCAGTCGCGGGAGATGCTTGAAAGGATGATACTGAAGCATTCGCCGACGCTTCTCTTTGTTGAGCATGACAGGTATTTCATAGAAAGGTGCGCAACCGCTGTTTTAGAGATGTGAAAGAGGAGTGATAATGTGAAAAGGAGGGGACGGTGCTTGACTTCTTGACTTCTTCAAAGACGTCGCTAGTCAAAGAAACGCCGTGAGCCATGTGCCGTGAGCAAGAAAAATCAAAAACAATAAAGACCAAATAGAAGTAATGAGATTGCCGCGCTTCGCTCGCAATGTACTGTGCTTTTTGTCAAGAGGTTTGCATAATAGTATTATAATAATCAGGATTATATTTAACACCGTATTTTGCAACAGCAAAAGCCTGTCTTAAAAGTTT
>JAQVDU010000147.1 GCA_028698175.1 bacterium
ACACTCTCTTTCCATGGCTTTGTTTTCTGGTAGGGATGGGGTTTTACAAATGTTACTGCGGAATCATAGGAAAACTCTCTAAGAGTCATAAATCTGAGTTTATTGCTTTCAACTCCAGGTCCCGCATAAAAGATAAATGAGCTCGGTTGGTATTTGATTGATTTATCGAATCTTTTGATGCTTCCGCAGTCTTCAATGAGAAGCTTCCCCGAAATTGAACCGAGATTGTAGCCAAAGACAAATACATCTTTGTCAGACGCCTCTATGACAGCAGATTTTTCGGACAAACCGAATGCATTTGCAAAATGTACGGGGAAAATGGATAGGTTTAACAGAAAAACAATAAGTGATACCGCAAGAAATCTTGCCCTTCTGTTTCTTTCAAAAACCGAGAAACACTTTATCTCCGAAATATTCTTCGACGCCAGGTCGCTAATGAGAGCTTCTCCTTCAAAGACAGTTTTTTTTTCGTAGGCGGCGAGTATAAGATTTCTCATCTGCGGATTTAAACTGTTTATCTTTCTCACGGACTTATATTCGTCAAATAAAATCCCGGCGTCTTTGTAAAAAAGAACTATTAAGATGATAGCCGGCAATGCAAAATATATAAATCTGTTTGCAGAGACAATGTTGAACAAAAATACAGCAATTACTGTCAACTGGAGAAGCGCCGCAAAAAAAAGAAGCAGAGAGTCAATGACTCTCTGCTTTCTGTATTTTCCCGCAAGAAATCCGAAGATTTCCTTCTTCATTGAAAAATTACTTGTAATCAGCCATTATCTTGACTATCTCGTCAGCCACTCTCTCCTGAGCTTCAAGAGTCTGCGCTCCTATATGAGGAGTCGACATGAAATTTTCAAGGTCGAAGAGTTCGTTTCTGACAACCGGCTCAGTCTCGAATACGTCGAGAGCGGCTCCCTTTATCACCTGATTCTTTAAAGCGTCAAGAAGGGCTGTCTCGTCGACTATCCCGCCCCTCGCGCAGGAGACAAGGAATGCGCTCTTTTTCATCATTTTAAACTGAGAAGATGATATCATGTGTTTTGACTCTGCAGTAAGGGGAAGATGAAGGGTTATGTAATCCGATTCCCTGAGAATCTGCTCCAAAGATACGACCTTCACCGGCGGCTGAGAGACCTCTTTCACGAAAGGGTCATATCCGAGAACATTCATAGAAAAACCGTAGAACCCTATCCTCGCCGCTTCACGCCCTATTCTTCCGAGGCCTATCACTCCAAGGGTCTTTTTGTAAAGCTCAGTGCCTTCAAACTTCTTCTTCTCCCATTTGCCTTCCTTCATTGATTTGTCAGCAATGGGGAGGGCTCTTGCGAGGGAGAGCATGTGTGCTATGGCAAGCTCTGCAACGGATTCGCTTGATGCGGCGGGGGTATTCTTGACTTCAATGTTCTTTGATTTTGCATACTCAACGTCAATGTTGTCCACGCCCACTCCGCCTCTTATAACGAGTTTGAGATTCTTTCCTGCGTCGATTATGTTCTTTTTGACCTTTGTCGCGCTTCTTACTATGATGCATTCAAACTCGCCTATTATTTTTTCCAGTTCTTCAGGAGCAAGACCGGTTTTCACTGTCACATCATGCCCCTGGCCGCGCATCTGCTTGACTGCGCTGTCAGCGACTTTATCACTCACTAATACTTTCATCGCTCCTCCTATATTCTGAGGATGTCATTTACATCATTCAGAAGTTCGTGAATGTCCGCAGGCATAAGGTCGCCCATGGCGGCTATTCTGAACGTTATATCCTTGAGCTTTCCGTAGCCGTTTGAGAGTGTCTTTCCCCTCTTGCCAAGCTCCTTATTAAGCTCTGAAATATTGAAATTCCTGTTGTTCTTCATTGTCACAACAGTCCATGACTCGTACCCCGTCTCCGGGAAGAGCTCTATGCCCTTGCTCTTTGCCCAGTCAAAGACCATGTCAGCCATCTTCTTGTGGCGGGCGAACCTGTTCTCCATTCCTTCCTTCAGCATCCTGTCCATCTGGACGTTAAGCGCATAGATGTGCGAAATGGACGGGGTTGACGGGGTCTGCCCCTTTTCATCATACTTCAGCATATCGATTATGTCAAAGTAGTATCCCCTGTTTGCCACTTTCTTTGCCTTCTCAATTGCCTTTGGTGAGACTGACATTACTGCGAGTCCAGGGGGAAGAGCGAAGCACTTCTGCACGCCTGCAAGGATTATGTCAATGCCCAATGCATCCACGTCTATCTTGTATCCTGTGAGGGAAGAGACAGCATCAACAGCGAAAATAACTTCAGGATATTTTTTCATAACCTGCGCTATTTCCTCTATGGGATTTTTCACTCCGGTTGACGTCTCATTGTGAACGAGTGTGAAAATGTCGTACTCACCTGTTTTGAGAGCTTCATCAACCATCTCCGGCTTTATCGCTTTACCCCATTCGACTTTAAGCTGTCCTGCCGGCTTTCCGTTTCCGACTGCAATGTCATACCATCTGTCAGAAAAGGCGCCGCACATACCTGAAAGGACCTTTTTATCGGAGCAGTTTCTGACAACCGCCTCCATACATCCCGTTGCAGAAGCTGTCACCATAAGAACCCTGTTCTTTGTGAATAGCGCCTGCTGGAGTTTCGGCTCAACGCTGTTGTAAAGCTCAGAAAACTCCTTCATCCTGTGTCCTATCATCTCTGAAGCCATCGCATCGCGGACCTCTTTGACGA
>JAQVDU010000064.1 GCA_028698175.1 bacterium
AAAGGAGTACATAGAGAAGTTCGCCAATCCCTATGTCGCCGCATCAAAGGGCTACGTTGACGCGGTTCTTAACCCTGAGGAGACACGCTCTAGTCTTATAAAGGCGTTTGACATGTGCGAGACAAAGAGCGAAGAACTGCCGTACAAAAAACATTCAAACATGCCGGTGTAGTATGAAAAAGAAAGAAAACAGAAAGACTGAAGACCTGTACGTTGAATATGACAGATACAAGACTTTCCCGCCGCAGAGTAAAGCGAAGCTCCCTGTGGATACGGAGGTTGAAAATCCTCTCGAGGTGAAGGCGCTCATACCCGGAGTTATTGTCAGGATAAACGTCTCCGACGGTGAAGAGGTGACGGCTGGCAAAGTGTTAATGATACTTGAGGCGATGAAAATGCGCAACAGAATCTACTCAAAGGTGGACGGGGTTATTGAGAAAGTCATGGTAAAAGAGGGTGAAAGAGTGGTGAAGAATCAAATGCTGGTCAGAATAAAATGAAAAAAATATTAGTTGTTATCATGTTATCTTTTTCTGTCGCATCATTCTCTGCCGAGATGGTTGAGTACACTGTCCACCAGTTCGAAGAATCAGACACGTCCTTCCAGACGGTAAGGATATATTCGAACGATAAAGAGAGCGCACTTATACAGGGCAGCGCGAGAATGATATTTGATTTTGAAAAGGAGACGCTGTTTATATTAGACGATTCAATTAAAACATGCACCAAACTGCCCATGGCTATGGTTGGTCTCTTCTTCTCAGGGCTTTCGGGTCTGGCTGTCGCTTCTGACTCGGCAAACCCGACTTTGGTGAAAAGCGAAAAAAAATACGAACAGGACGGAAAGCTCTATCCTCAGTTCAGCATTCACTCTGATGATGAAAAGATTTTCACTGTAGCTTACGATGAATCTCTTGACTATACGGTTACGAGAAAAAGAATTGATGCTCTGGGAAGCATCATTGAATCTTTGCTTGGTTTTGACATTCAAAACACATTTCTAAAATCGTCTTCAGGGCTTCCGGTAGCAATTATATATTACAAATCTGGGAAAGCGAAGACCGAAACAATTCTTAATCGTTTCGGCAAAGGCTCTTACGAAGAGTATTTCAAAATACCGGAGGGGTACAATTCAGAAAATTAGGAGGAAGAAAAAATGTGCGGTTTTTTCGGAGTGATTTTCAGGAATGACAACAGTGAAATTGGGAATATTTTAATTAAAGCCGGAGTGCGCCTCTCTTACAGAGGCTATGATTCCACCGGAGCCGCAGTTGTGAGAAGAGACGCCTCATTCCTTCTAAAGAAGGATGCCGGGTCTGTCGAAGAAGTTTCCGAAAAATATCATTTTGCCTCTATGAAAGGGTACAAGGGAATTACGCAGCTGCGTTGGGCGACTTACGGAAAGCCCAATAAAATCAACTCACAGCCCCACACGGACTGCAGCGAGAAGCTTATATCCGCCCACAACGGAAACATCATAAACACTCACAATCTCTTCGAGCTTCTGAGAAAAGAGAATCATAAGATAAAGAGCGAAAATGACGGAGAGGTTATTCCTCATCTTATAGAAAAGTACGCAGTTGAGGCAGGATATCACAACGGGATACTCAAGGCCATCAGGGATATCAAGGGCGACTATGCTTTTGTGATGACTCCCATCGCCGAAGAACGAATGTACGCATTTAAAAAGGGCTCTTCAATGTTCGCTGGAATAGGAGAATCCTTTGTCTGCGTTTCAAGCGATTATACTGCAGTCAGAGACATGACATCAAAGATAATAAAGATAAACGACGGAGAGCTTTTTGAGTTTACCTGCGATGGTTATGAAATAACCGACTGCAAATACAAAAGAAAAATTGCAAGAAAATATTTTATTGACAGAGAGAAGCCGTACGAGGCGACAAAGGGTGAGTATAACTCTTTCATGGAGATGGAGATCCATGAGGTTCCGAAGCGCATAATGGATATGTACGGAGAGTACAGGCGCTCTCACTTGCTCAGAAATTTCAGAGAGACGGTGAGAAAAAACGGATTTGTGATAACAGGTTCAGGAACATCGTACAATGCCTCTCTGCTGGGAGGATATTTTTTAAACAGGATAGCGGGGATAGACGCCCAGATTTACTATCCTTCCGACATACTCGACAGGCTGAGGCATCAGAGCTCGGTCAAGAAACATCTATTGGCAGTTTCCCAGAGCGGCGAAACAAAAGACATAAAGAATGCCATTGACATTTACAGAAAATTCGGCACAGGAAAAGTATTTGCCGTTTTAAACAATCTGAACTCATCGATAGGTTATCTGTCGGATTTCAATCTGCCCACGTTTTCAGGAACTGAGGTAGCTGTTCCGGCCACAAAGACATTCATAAATCAGACGGTGCTCTTCTATATAATGGCGATGTACTTTGCAGGAAAATCAGACAGGTATATTGAGGAAAAGATAAAAAATCTATACGCCGCTTTAAACAAGTTGGTTTCATTGAAGTCCGCAAAGCTTGACTCTTTGGCAGAGAAGCTTTCCCTGACCAAGCATTTTCATATTCTCGGTTATGCTCTCACTTATCCGGTGGCTATGGAGGGTTCTCTAAAGATGAAAGAGGTCAACTACATAAACGTTGAGCCGATGCACTCTGCGGAGTTCAAGCACGGTCCTTTGGCTCTCGTGACGAAGAATTATCCCGTAATTATAGTCACTGACAAGGAAAGCAAGCATTTCACTCTCTCCCATATAAATGAGATCAAGACTAGAGAGGGGAATATAATCACTATATCGCAGGAAGACGATGACCTGAGAAAAAACAGCGACACTTTTATTTCTATGGATGCGGATGACGAAAACATTTTTGCCATAGCATCCGCATATCTTCTGCAGATACTTTCAATGAAGATAGCTTATAAAAAAAATATAAATCCCGACAAACCGAGAAACATCTCCAAGACAATCACGGTGGACTGATGAAGAGAGCGCTTGTTATGATCTTTTCTTTGATTTCTATCTGTGCCGGAGGTTCTGAGCTTTTCGTATTTCAATCAAAGATTCTTCCGACAGAGCTCATGACAAAAAGCAGGTTTTTCCTGTACCTTGGAGCCGACTTTTTATCATACAATTTCCTCGCAGGAGCGACAAAGTCCTCAGACAAACTATCTCTTACGGCAGGCATAGAATATATAGAATACGGCGGGATAATAACGGCAAAGCTTGCCGATACTTCCGATAATCCTCTTTTTAAAGACCCTGCAATTGCATATGACACTTTGAGCTTAAGGCAAGTGAGGGCATTCGGAGCGTACGGAGCAAGTTTCGATAATATCTCGTTTGATGCTCTTCTCGGAGTATCCTATTCTGATTTTATGGGCAGCAAGCTTATTGAATCGTCTGTTGATGCTGGCATCAAATTCTCCAGTTATTTTGATTTCTCTTTCAACATTATGGATATTCTGCCGGTTATTTACAGGTCATCGGATTTTCAATTCTCATACAGGCCATACGGCCTTTTCTCCGCCGGTAAAATGATTTATGAGTCGCAGTCATTTGAGCTTCTCTGGAGCATTAACATTTACGGTTACTATAATTCATATGCAGGACAACAGATGATTCACGGAAAGTTCGCATTCTCAAGAGGCATGGGAGCCGAGGCGAGATTCGAAAAAGCGAAAATCAGCGGAGAATTCTTTTCGGAGAAAATTATACTTTCAGCTTCATACTCTGTAAGCGACAGAGCGAGTCTTTACCTGTCATACTCGGGAAATTCGACTCTCTCTTCAACAAAATTCGGAGTCTCCTGGTTCTACTGACCAAGCGTTGCTTCAATTTTCTTTCCATCTTCTGACAACCTCGTTTTCATCTTCAACAAACATATAATCGCCATATCTGTTTGTTTCATTAACAAATGCCTTGAAATTATCCGTCATGTAATCTGACATGTCGCCTACAACCGCAAGCTTCACCCTGTAGGTCGAACACTTGCCCAATATTTGTCCGATAAGCCCTGAGGGGAGCTTAAAAAACTCCGGTGAAAAGTTGCACACTCTCATGATTATTCTGTCAGAAGAAGATTCAGCCATTATATTGAGAATGTCCTTGTCTGTTTGCACTATGACCTTGTCTGATTTTACTCTGCATAGCGTGTGCATGCCAGCAGTGAAATATTCATAATTTATTGAACTCATAAAAAAGATTATATTGAAAAATCATAAAAATTCAAATTAAAAATTCTCATTAAACTTTTAATCTTTTTAAACAATTTCACCTCTTGAATAATTATTTATTTATTAGTATAATATTCAAATGGAACATTTATTGCTTCACGTATGCTGCGGCCCTGATCTTACCTATGCGTATGAGTATTTCAGCAAAGAATATTCTGTAACCGGCTATTTCGCAAATGACAACATTGACACGGAAGAAGAATACGAGAAGAGGTTCTATCAGGCAAAAATAGTGGCTGACCATTACAAATTCATGATTATCAAAAAGATTTACGAACCGGAGAAATTTCTGGTTGCATCAAAGAATCTTGAGAATGAAAGAGAAATGGGCAGAAGGTGCGAAGAGTGCCATAGAATGAACTTTAGAAGCGCGGTTGAAAAGGCAAAAGAGATAAATGCAGGTCTTGTTTCCACAACTCTCACTATAAGTCCTCACAAAAATGCTGAAATGATTAACAGAATAGGCTGTGAAGAAGCGTCTAAAAAGAGTGTGAGATTCGTCGAAGAGAATTTGAAAAAGCATGAAGGTTTTAAAAAGGCAACAGAGATTTCGAAAAGGTTCAATCTGTACCGGCAAAACTGGTGCGGCTGTAAATTTTCAAGGGGGACAATTGGATAAAGAAAAGCTCTTTTCAAAATTTTTGAAAAAGATGGAAGATTGCGAGGGCTGCACGATGAGAAACTACGGAGAGCCGGTCTTTTCAGGAAACGTGCTTCAGGAGATAATGATAATAGGTTATGAGCCCGAGAGCCATAACTTTTCCATAGATTCCAGGCTTGTCGCAAAGACCGCATCCCTCCTCTCCCTTTACGAAACGGAAGTTAAATACGGAGCATACATCACCTACCTGTACAGATGTTCTCTGATAATACATGGAGAACTGACAAGCGAGGCGAAGAGAAGATGCAGATGCTACCTTGAAGAAGAGACGGACATAATCAAACCAAAGTACGTTATTGTCTATGACAAACGAGTGATAAGTGAACTCTTTGAGAATCCCTCCTCCATTCTAAATGCAAAGGATTATCCGGTGGAGGCGAAGCTATTCGGCAGAACAGTCAAGGTCTACTATATCCAATGAATTTGGTTTATGCAAAAAAAATAAGCGCTTACGACGTCAGGCAAATCTCTGATTTCATCGACATGGTTTTCCGGAAAGAGAATGTCTACGCGGAAGCATCAAAGAGAAGCTCAGTGCTTTTAAAGCCGAATCTTCTCTCAAAACCTACAAAGGATTGCGATTTCGTCACCACAAACAGAGTTGTTGTCGAAGCTGTGGTTATGCTTCTTTTGGAGAATAAAATCGAACCGTCGCGAATTGTGATAGGGGACGGAGCATCAGCCATCAACAAGAATATGGACGCAATATTTTATGAAAGCGGAATGACGTCAATCGCCGATCGGTTCTCACTGTCCCTTGTCAATTTCAACGTTCTTCCATACACGGAAAAAATGGGAATCAAACTGTCAAACTACCTTGATTCTGACCCGTACATAATAAACCTTGCAAAGCTTAAGACGCACATGCTGACGAAACTCACTTTATCGGTGAAAAACCTCTATGGGCTTCTTCCGTCGGCAGTGAAGCTCTCATACCATTCTCAGTTCAACACCGAGGATTCGTTCTGCAGGCTTCTGTCAAAAATTTACAAAGCAGTAATGCCCGCTGTGAATATTGTGGACGGAATTGTCTCAATGGAGGGCAACGGTCCCGGGTCCGGAGAGAAAAAGGATGTCGGCATAATCGCATGTTCAAGAAACGGGTTCGCTCTTGACAGTTTTATCGGTGATTCATGCGGTTTTAAGAAAGGAGAACTTCTCTTCGTAAAACACGGAATTATAGACAATCTTTTTGACGGAAAGTATGCTCTGGTTGGCGACAATTTCAGCTGCAGCCTGAAAAAGCCCACAAGAAACGCTTTCACTCTTCCTTTGACCCTAGCGGATTCCCGTTTCGCAAGGCATCTTCTCACTTCATATCCTCTTATAATAAATGACACTTGCAGAAAGTGCATGAAATGCATGTCCATGTGCCCCGAAGGTGCCATAACTCTAAAAGAAGGCTACCCTTTCGTCAGAAAGAGAGAGTGCGTTGCCTGCTACTGCTGCGTTGAGGTCTGTCCTTACAAATCAATAAAAACAAAAAAAAGTTTTCTGGAGAAAGTGAAAATTGTTTAACAGAAAAATTCTTGCCAAGGTCGTTTTTTTTCTCACAGACAGACTATCTTTGAGGTCATTCATATATCTGGCGAGGCTCTACTCCCTTGCATATTACAACTTCAACATCAAAAGCAAATCCATAGTTAAGGAGAACATGAAGAAGATACATTTGAAATTCTCCATCAAACAGTATCTTAATTTTGCACAGTTTTTGAGTGAAAATATCTATCTGTATAACAATGAGATCGATCTTTCCAGATTTGTTTTTCACAATCTTAATCTTCTTGATTCTGCTCTTCGCCTTAAAAATCCGGTTTTTCTGATTTCCGTCCACTACGGCAATTGGGAACTGTCAGGCCAGGCGCTTGTAAAGCTCGGATACAGAATGACAGTGATGTATGAGAAAAAAAACGACTGGATTTACGAATACATCGATTCGATAAGGGTCAAGTACGGGCTGAAACTAATGACCAGGGAGATATCTCTAGAAGGCATTGAGGATGAAGCCAAGAGCGGAAGAATAATCGTCTTTCTCATAGACCATAAATCTGAGAATATCGCTTTAAGACAGATGAATTTTCTTGGAATGGAGACCGAACTTCCGTACGGATGGTTCAGGCTTATTAAGAAACTTAAGGCGTCTCCTGTGTGCGTTCTGACAAGATACGAACGCAGAAAACACAATCTTTATTTTTTCAGCGGAACAGGATTGGATTTCGCCGACTATTATAAAAAATTCGAAAAAATGATAAAAAAGGACATATTCCAGTATGATTTCTATAATCAAATGTGGAAAGATATTGCTCGCTGAGCTTTTTATATTAATATTGGCCGCATCTTGTTCAGGCGGCAAACCCTCCGACAGGATAAACTCAAGTTCGGAAAAGAGCTTCAAATCCATAAAGATGCGCTCTTACAAAGGTTCGGTCCTGAATTTCTCGCTCTTCTCCGATTCCGGCAAATCAGTGCCATCGGGTGAGGATTTCATTCTGTACAATCCATTTTACGTAAGAGAGGAAGGTGAAAGCGTTACAGTATCTTCAGATTCCTGCTTGTCAGGAAGAGACGTGATAACATATTACTCAAACGTGACAGTAAACTTCAAGGATTCAATGGTCCTGTATACGGACTCTATGACTTATTTTGTCGATGCCGATTCCGCGGTTGCCGAGGATTCCGTTCTCATCCAAAAGGAAAAGAACAGGATGGTTACAAAAAAATTCATCGGAAAAGACGGCTTTAAAAGAATAGAATTTCCGAACAGAGTGATGCTCTATGGCGAATAAACTGTTCATTTCAACTGTTTTGTCTCTCATGTGCGCATTCGCTCAGGCATACACCCTTTCATCGGAAAAGACGGTCATTCTCGGGGATACGGTCTACATGAGTTCAGAAGTGATTCTTTTGACGGATGATTTCAAGGTTGAAACCGACACTGCTCTTTTTTTAAGGAATGACTCTATTGTCGTTATGCCCAGACCTCTTTTTGTGACGAGAGACGATTCGACAACTATCAGCGCAAAGAGCGGAGATTATATGATGAAAGGCAAAATATTCAAACTCTCTTCGCAGAAGACGGAGAAAAAAGGTTCTTTCTTTATAGAGAGCGATTCTCTTAAAATACTTCTTATAGAGAGTCTTTTTGTTTATACGATTACCCCAGTGCTTTATTTTGATTCCGCCTCCGGAGCAGTATCGGGCGATACCATAAAATATTCTTTTGCGCATGACAGCATGAGAATCTTCAACCAATCCGTTTTCAAAAAGAGCGGGGGGTATGAGATTATTTCGGATACAATAATGATTATGCCGGACGATTCGGTGTACAGTTTCTACCACTCCTGCCGTGTCATTACAGACAGCATGCGCCTTGAAACGGACTCAATGGTATATTATGCGAAGGATGATTACGCGAAGACCTTTTACAGAACAGTCATACTTAGCGACAACATATCTCTGCAGGCGGACACAGTAAGGATGCTCTTTAAAAATGACTCCCTCGACTTCATGACTGTGTACAGAAACGTTGATTTCAAGTCAAATGACTCCAATGAGAAAATAAGCATTATCTGCGATTCTCTTGAAAGCGACATAGAAAAAAACAAAATGAAAAAGACCTATTTTTATCTGATAAAAAAGAGCGAAATGATTACGGGAGAAGAGAATGGTGCTGAAGAGTGAAAACCTGATAAAGATTTACAGCAAGAGAACGGTTGTCGATAAAGTATCCGTTTCCGTGAAGAGAGGAGAGGTCGTGGGTTTGCTCGGCCCAAACGGAGCGGGAAAGACGACTACATTCTACATGATGGTCGGCATGATAAAAAGCGATGGCGGAAGAATTCTACTGTCTGAAAATGACATAACAGGCCTTCCGATGTACAAACGGGCAAGGCTTGGCGTCGGATATCTCCCGCAGGAGCCGTCAGTCTTCAGGCATCTGACTGTGGAGCAGAATCTGGATGCAATTCTGGAGATGCAGAATTTGAAAAAAAACAAGATAGAAGAGAGAAGAAATTTCCTGCTTGAAAAGCTCAAGGTAACCCACATAAGAAAGAGCGAGGGCGGAAAACTCTCCGGAGGCGAGAGAAGAAGGGTGGAGATCGCGAGGGCTCTTGCTTCAGATCCTAAATTTTTGCTGCTTGACGAGCCGTTTACGGGAATAGATCCAAAGGTGAAGGAAGACATACAGGTTATAATAAGGCAGCTTGCATCGGACGGAATCGGCATACTTATCACAGACCATAACGTGAGGGAGACGCTCGAAATAACGGATATAGCCCATATAATATATGAAGGAAAAATACTTCTGTCCGGGACTGCAGAGGAACTTATAGAAGACAAGCAGGCGAGGGATATTTACCTCGGAGAAAAATTCAGATTATGATGCAGGAACTCTCTCAACGCTTAAGGCAGGAGCTTCGCCTGACGCCTCAGCTTCTGGAGCTGGTAAAGATACTTCAGCTTCCGCGGATGGAGCTTCAACAGCTGATAACCCATGAAATTGAAATAAACCCGTTTCTCACCGAAGAGCTCTTTGACGAACAGGATGAACTAGAAACCGAGATGGCCGAGCCGGAGGCCGAGCTTCCAAAGGCGCAGGAGCTTGATTACGAGTACTTTTTCCACGACGAATGGAAAGGCTCGGGAAACGATTTTTCAAGAAAATCGGAAGATGACGGTGATTATTCATTCGTAGAAGCGTATTCACAGCCGAAGACTCTGCGCGAGCATCTCATGACACAGGTGCATCTCGCTTTTGAAACTGTAAAAGAGATTTCCATCGGAGAGTATATAACCGATTCTCTCTCAGAGGATGGTCTTCTGGAGGCGGAAATAGCCGATATAGCCGAAGCTTTGAACTGCACAAACGATGAAATTGAGGGTGTTCTCAAAAAATACACACTCTTTGACCCGATAGGCATTGGAAGCAGAAACGTAAGGGAGTGCCTGATGACGCAGCTTGAAAACATGGGCAGGACAGAAACAATAGAATACATGATTATCAGGGACTTCTTTGAGGAATTCATGACCAACAAAATATACAAGATTATGGCCAAGGTGAAAGTAACAGAAAACAAACTTCAAAAAGCCATTGAGGAGATAAAAAAACTGAATCCAAGACCGGCAAACGGAGAGTGGGGTAAGACCGGCGATTACGTCATCCCCGACATAATAATCGAGAGAAAGAATGAAGATTTCATCTGCTCTATCAACATGACGCAGTTTCCTGAGGTGCATTTAAATAAAAAATACGTGGAGATGCTTAAGAATAAGGACCATATGAATAAAGAGGAGGAGCGGTTCTTGAAGCAGAGACTCAATTCGGCAATATTCATGCTTGAAGGCATTCATAAAAGGAACAGGACTCTTATGAAGATAACCGAAAGAATAATCATGATGCAGAAGGATTTCCTCGAATTCGGAATATCTGCGCTAAAGCCGATGATCCTCGCGGACATAGCCGAGTATGTGGGAATGCACGAATCGACAATATCCAGAGCTCTTGAAAGCAAATACGTGGATACGCCTCAAGGAATCTTTCCGTTTAAGTTCTTCTTTTCACGCTCAATTAAAACCGAGACCGGGGACACATCCTCAACCAACGTAAAGGACATAATAAAGCAGATAATAGAGAATGAAAATTCCTCAAATCCTTTGACAGATGGAAGGATTGTTGATATACTGAAAGATAAATATTCGATATCTTTGGCCAGACGCACAGTGGCAAAGTACAGAGAGCAGTGCGACATACTGCCGACTGTGAAACGCAAGAAGTACTTCAAGGAGGTAAAATGAAGTCTTACCTGATTCTATTAACAATTTTATTGGCTTTCATGTCAATACAATCACTGACTATTTACGACGTACAATACACAGAGTACATGTCCGGCATATCTCCGTATATTGACCAGACTGTCACTGTTTCCGGAATTGTCACAAGAATATTCGGAAGCTACGTTTACATCCAGGATGACACTCTGCCTTGGCATGGTCTTCTTGTATACGGACCTTCGACCACGTGCAGGGTTGGAGACAGCATCACTGTGACAGGAACCGTCGACGAGTACAACGGAAAGACTGAAATCACAGACGTCTCAGGAATGACAATAAACTCTTCAGACCATTACATGCCTCCTCTGAAGACAAAAACCGGACTGGCTTCACAGGAGATGTATGAGGGAATGTTTCTCCAGTTTGACAATGCGGTCGTCTCCTCTATACTAAACGACAGGGAGTGGAACGTCGATGACGGTACAGGACCACTCGTAATATATGAGGACAACACGTACTCGGTGACCATCCCTCTCTCTGTTGGCGACACTCTGATGTTCATAAGGGGAGTGATGGATGAATACACCGGAAAATATGAGCTCAAACCGTACGGCAATTCGGATGTGCTTCTCACTCTTGACGGCTCCGGATCTGCCAAGGCAAATCCCAAGATAGCGACAGACTCTTCCTACATAGGGGTGAGGGTAGACATCATTCCCACAGTTGATTCGCTCTACGGGTGGATTAAATACCTGAGAGTAGTTGTTCCCGCAAAGGTGATTCCTGATTCGATTTTTATAGTGTGCGATTCTTCAAAGCTTGATTTTGATTCTCTGTCATTTTCAATCG